>JASLFF010000690.1 GCA_030150795.1 Terriglobales bacterium
CACGCATTGTGGCGATGGCTGCAAGACCACGCTGGGCGTACGCCGCTCTGATACGGGCATGGACATTGTGCGCGGCGACAATCGCGACAAGAGCGGCATCAACGGGGATTTCCTCTGCATCAAGGGCCGCTACGCTTTTGATTATTTTGACCACAAAGACCGCCTGCGCCAGCCGCTGGTGCGTAAAGACGGCAAGCTCACGCCCACCACGTGGGAAGAAGCCATTGAGTATGTGGGCAAGCGCCTGCGCGAGATTCGCGACAGCAAAGGCGGACAGTCGATTGGCGTGATCGGTTCCAATCGCACGACGAACGAAGAAAATTATCTGTTGCAGAAGTTCGCGCGCACGGTGCTGGGCACCAATAATATCGATCATCATCGCACGGCCGATTTCGCCGGCTTTGCCCGCGCCATCGCCGGAAAAGAAAATGTCACGGCCACCATGCGTGACGTCACCAGCGCGCCGGCCATACTGCTAATTGGCAATGATCCTACTGAGCGCCATCCGCTTCTGGCGTGGAATATCCGCACCAATGTCCGCCTGCACCAGGCAAAACTTTTTGTGGTGAACTCGCAGCCCATCAAGCTGCGCCGTCAGGCCACGCGATTTGTGCAGGTCCCAGCGGGCCGCGAAGGAAAGCTAGTCGCGTTCCTCAATGGCGATGACGCCGCCGCAGGAACACTCACAGGCGCCAACGGATCGAACGACGCGCTGAAGCAACTTCGCGATGAACTGAAAGCACAGAAAGACCTGGTCATCATCTTTGGATCTGAGTTGCAGGGTGCCGACATAGCTGCCCTGGTGAAATTCGGCGCTGCTTCTAACGCCAAGTTCATCTGCCTGGGAGATTACGCCAACTCTCGCGGCGCGGCCGATATGGGCCTCTATCCTGATCTGCTGCCTGGATACGTCGCGCTGGACGGGCCGCACAAATACAACGAAGAATGGGGCGCGCTGTCGAAGACTAAGGGCATGGGATTGCAGGAGATGATGCAGGCGGCCAAAGGCGGCAAGCTGGCCGCGCTTTATGTCGTCGGCTCAAACCCAGTGGTCGACTACAACTTTGATCCCGCTGCGCTGCAGAATACGTTTGTGGTGGTGCAGGAACTGTTTCTTACCGAAACCGCGATGCTGGCAGAGGTCGTATTGCCAGCGGCTTCAGCGTATGAAAAAGGCGGCACGTTCACCAATACCTGCGGCGATCTGCAACTGCTGAAAAAAGCCGGCGACATCACCGGCATCAAGAGCGATTTTGAGATCATCGTCCGCGTGGCGGAGCGGATTGGCACGGAAGTCCGCAAGCTGGTGCCTTTCGGCAGCGGCGTCCGTGCGGACATGGGACAGACGCGCGGGGCGCAGTCCGGTGAAGCCGACCGTCACTCCGTATGGCTCACCGCAAATAATCTTGAGTCGCGGCTTAGCCCGTTTGATCCTTACGCCATGCTGGATGAAATCCAGCGGCTGGTGCCGGGCTACGAATTTTCGCGGCTGAGTCTGCTGGCGGGCAACGACCAGCACATGTTGGCTGCCGAACGTAGCGCTGCGGGCACGAGCGATGGACTAGTACAGATTGTTCCAGCCAATGACACGCTGTTTACGTCAGGTACGCTGGGACGGTATTCGAAGACGCTCAACAGTGTGATTGAAAATAAACGCGCGCCAGCGGACAAAGAAGTGATGGCGGATTAGAGCGACTAGCAATTAGCGGTTGGCAATAAGCATTTCGCAATTGGCAATTAGCCGCCGCGCAGGCGGCTCTGTATAGGGACCGTGGATACAAAAACTTTTATTATCGCTGCCGTAATTAAGATCGCGCTGGTGGTCTTCATCATGCTCACAGGCGTAGCATATACCACTTGGCTGGAGCGCAAGGTGATTGGCCGCATCCAGAACCGTTGGGGACCAACCCGTGTAGGCCCGTTCGGCCTGCTGCAACCGCTGGCGGACGGAATTAAATTCATCCTTAAAGAAGACCTGCTGCCGGACTACGTCCACAAGGGCCTGTTCATTCTTGCGCCCATGCTGGCGCTGGTGATGTCGCTGATTTCCATCGCGGTGATTCCCTTTGGCGAAACGATCACCATTGCCGGACACACCACGGCCCTGCAGATCAGCGGGATGATCAGCTCCCAAGGCGCGATCAGTGACATCAACATTGGCCTGCTCATTATTCTTGGCGTGACCTCGATTGGTGTTTACGGCGTCGCGCTCGCCGGGTGGTCATCGAACAGCAAGTATTCCCTGCTGGGATCGTTGCGCGCCAGCGCGCAGATGATCAGTTATGAGCTTGCGCTCGGCCTGTCGCTCGTTGGCATTCTGCTGCTCTCCGGCACCTTGAGCCTGCGTGAGATTGTATTCAGCCAGAGCGGCAACTGGGTCCTGGGCGGACATGACACACACGTCCCTCACTGGTTCATTTTCCCCCAGATCGTCGGTTTCTTTATTTATCTGCTGGCGGCTTACGCTGAGACGAACCGTATTCCTTTTGACATGCCGGAAGCCGAGACCGAACTTGTCGCCGGGTACCACACCGAATACAGTTCGATGAAGTTTGCCATGTTCTTTATGGCGGAATACGTGAACATGTTTACCGTGGCCTGCTTGGCAACGCTGCTCTTCTTTGGTGGATGGCACGGGCCGCATCTCGGTTTTCTTCCGCCGATTGGGCAGGCGCTGCTGCCGGTGGTGTATTTCGCGGCCAAAGTTTTCTTTTTCATCTTTCTCTATATATGGATTCGCGGCACGCTGCCGCGCTTCCGCTATGACCAGCTCATGGCTTTCGGCTGGAAGTTTCTTCTGCCGCTGGCCATTGCCAACATCATTGTCACGAGCCTGATCGTGGCGTGGGGGGCATAACCGGATGGTCCATCAGGTTCTATTCATCGTTTTTGGGTTAATCTGCGTAGCGGGCGCCATCAACTTGCTGGTGCAGCGCCACCCCATCAGCAGCGCCCTTTCTTTGGTAGTGGTGATGGCTTCACTGGCGCTGATCTATCTGCTGCTGGGCGCGGAGTTCGTCGCCGCAATTCAGGTGATTGTTTATGCCGGCGCCATTATGGTGCTGTTTGTCTTTGTAATCATGCTGTTGAACGCCGGAGCTGAAGAACGAACGCGCGGCAGCCGGATGGCGCTTATTGTCGGCGTGCCCGGCATAATTATTCTGGCTGGCACCGTAGGCTGGATGCTGGTGAGCGGCAGCGGACGGTTGGGCACAGTCAGCATCAGCTCCAGCAATTTTGGCGAAACCCACAACATCGCTCACCTTTTGTTCCGCGACTTTCTGTTGCCTTTTGAAATCACATCAGTGCTGATCCTTATCGCCATTATGGGCGCGGTGGTGCTGGGAAAGAGGGAGAACTAAATGGTCCCACTTTCCTGGTATCTGATCCTGAGCGGCATCCTGTTTTCGCTGGGCGTGCTGGGCTTTTTGCTCAAACGCAACATCATCACGATCTTCATGTCGATTGAGCTGATGCTCAACGCTGTGAACCTGAGCTTTGTGGCGTTTGCCAATTACTGGAACACGCATCCCGTGGCCGACAAATCGATTGTCCCGCTGAGCGGACAGGTATTTGTTTTCTTTGTAATGGTTGTGGCCGCGGCGGAAGCGGCTGTTGGGCTGGCCATCATTATTTCCGTGTACCGTACCCGTGAGACCCTGAACGTTGATCGCGTGAACCTGCTGAAATTATGACCAAGAACTTAAATCTCTGGGTGATTCCGCTGCTTCCGCTGATCGGCGCGGCAATCAACGGCCTGCTCGGGCGTCGCTTCAAGAATGCGATGGTCAGCGCCGTTGCCCTGCTGTTTACCGCAGCGTCATTCGGCTGGGCTGTGTGGGCCGTGTGGACAGCGTGGCCGGGCAGCGGCGTTGCGCTTCCCTACATTGAGACCGTGGCTACATGGATCACAGCCGGCAAGTTCTCCGCGCCTTTCGGGTTCCAGCTTGACCAGCTTTCCATGATCATGGTGCTGGTGGTCACAGGCGTCGGGTTCCTGATTCATATCTATTCCGTCGGGTACATGGCGCATGAAGGCGGCTATTACCGTTTCTTCTCTTACCTGAACCTCTTCATGTTCTTCATGCTCACACTGGTCCTGGCGAACAACTATCTGTTGATGTTCGTAGGCTGGGAAGGCGTGGGACTCGCGTCGTACCTGCTGATCGGCTTCTTCTTTCTCAAGGACTCTGCTGCCGACGCGGGCAAGAAAGCTTTCATCGTTAACCGCATTGGCGATTTCGCTTTCCTGATCGGGATGTTTCTGATCATCCAGCATTTCGGTTCTCTGAACTATGACGCGGTGTTCGGCAAAATTGCCGCAGGCCACTTCTCTCCTGAAGCGGGCTGGGGCGTATTCACTGCGATTGCACTCTGCCTGATGTTCGGCGCTACGGGCAAGTCGGCGCAGGTACCGCTCTATGTCTGGCTGCCGGACGCGATGGAAGGCCCAACGCCAGTCTCAGCGCTGATTCATGCAGCGACGATGGTCACGGCTGGCATTTACATGATTGCCCGCTCGCATGCCATCTTTAATCTGGCGCCGCATGCGCTTCAGATTGTGGCGATCATCGGCTGCATTACGGCAATCTTTGCCGCTACCATGGGCCTGGCGCAGACGGACATCAAACGCGTCCTGGCGTACTCCACGGTTTCGCAGCTGGGATACATGTTCCTGGCTTGCGGCGTAGCGGCCTACTCCGCCGGAATCTTCCACCTGATGACGCACGCGTTCTTTAAGGCGCTGCTCTTCCTGGGCGCTGGTTCGGTGATTCACGCCGTGGGCGGCGAGCAGGACATGCGCCGCATGGGCGGCCTGCGCAAGCTGATTCCCGTGACGTTCTGGGTAGTCACTATCGCCACCATTGCCATTGCTGGAATCCCGCCCTTCGCCGGCTTCTTCAGCAAAGATGAAATTTTGGGTGCGGTCTTTCACAGTCCCTATGGCGGCCCGGTGATCTGGGGTATCGGTGTTTTAACGGCCGGACTTACTTCCTTCTATATGTTCCGCCTCTGGTTCATGACCTTCTTTGGCGACTACAAGCCGGACGTTGATCTGGGCGACGCGCATGTTTTAGCAACGGCGAGTACTGCCGCAGCTCACGGAGCTGACGCGCATGCGAGCAATCACGACCACGGGCATGGCGGTGTGCATGAATCGCCCTGGGTCATGCTGGCCCCCTTGGTAATCCTAGCGGTCCTTTCATTCGTCGGCGGGTGGGTTGGCGTGCCGCAATTTATGGGCGGCCACAATGAGGTTGAGCATTTCCTTGCTCCAGTGATGGAATCGGCACCGGCTGTGGCAGGCGAGGCAGTCTCTGACCACGATGCCACTACATCCCACGCCGGTGAAGCGGCGCCGGAAAATACCAGCGAAGAATGGCTTCTCGCCGGCACATCCGTCGCCGCTGCTTTGATCGGCCTGTTCTTCGCATACCTGCTCTACTGCAAAAGTCCCGGCTTTCCCGATCGAATCACCTCAAAGATGCACGGCATTTACATGATGGTCCTGCACAAGTACTACGTTGACGAAGGCTACGGCGCAATCTTCGTCAAGCCGCTGCTGGCGCTCTCTACTGTCGTCCTGTGGCGGGGGCTTGATCAGGGCGTGATTGACGGCCTTGTAAACGGCGCTGGCGCCGCATCGCAAGGCGTGGGCAATGAACTTCGGCAGATGCAGTCCGGCAACATACGCTCTTATGCGGCATGGGTCGCCATTGGCGGAGCGGCCATTGTGGCTTACATGATCTGGCTGGGGGTAACGCGATGAACAACTCCATCCTCACGCTGGTCACATTCATTCCCGCCATTGGCGCTGTGGTGCTGATGCTGATGCCGCGCAATGATCGCGCTCTGCGCTGGGCCGCGCTCATCATCTCCATTGCAACATTTGCTGTGTCTCTTTTTCTGCCGGTGTATTACGACTACGGCGCGTCCGGCTTCCAGTTTGAAACAAACCGCAACTGGATCGGCCAGACTATTCACTACCATATGGGGGCCGACGGTATCTCCATGTGGCTGGTGCTCCTCACCACATTGCTGGTTCCCGTGAGCGTGCTGGTTTCATGGAAATCGATTCATGACCGCGTGAAGGAATTTTTCGTCCTGCTGCTGCTCTTGGAAATGGCAATGATAGGCGTCTTCCTCGCCCTGGACATGTTCCTTTTCTACGTCTTTTGGGAAGCCACGCT
>JASLFF010000021.1 GCA_030150795.1 Terriglobales bacterium
GCAATCTGGTGAAAACGCGCGGGGCCGGCCAGGGCGCTCAGACGAGCGAATCCGCTGTTATCAGTCACCAGATAATAACGAATTGTACCTGACCAGAGCCTCATAAAGGCAGTGTCATCAATAAAAACCGCCGGGGAACCCGGAGCGTAAGAGCCATATTCAAGGTTATTGACCCGCCCATTCAGCAACAGAGCGCTTTTGTTGGAATAAAACAGCACTGAAGAGAATGGATAATAAGCGCCATCGACGACCAATTGCCCTGGCGGGGCGTGCAACAGCGCTTCCGCGATGGGGCGGGAAGACAAATAAGGATCGAACACAACCAGCGCCATCCGACTCGCGTGCAGAAACAAAACCATCATGGCTGCAAGAGCTATGAATGCCCTGCGGCCGCGAAGCCACCCACCCACTGCGCCCACCAGAAATGCAATCCCCGCAAGCATGAGCGGAACCCGCAGATAAGCGAACGATTGCAACGTCAGGTCGCCCATGTGTCCCAGCGAAAGAGTGTATGACTCCGGATGCTGCTGCAGCGCGCTGGAGATATCGCCCGTAGCGGGGACATGGCGGACGGCAAATAAGATCGCCGCAATCACCGCGGCGGCGGCAGTCGAAATTACGGCGATGGTTCTGCTGCCAAGAGAAACAAATTTGCTTTCCTCATCCATCGCACAACCCAGCAGAAGCGCCAGCGCCGGATAGATTGGCATGGAATAGTATTCCTGCGTGGTGGAGAAAGTGAAAAAAAACATCAGAAACCCTGCCCAGCAGATCATCAACAGGCGCGTGCGACCAGCGCGATCCACCGGCTTGTAATTAAGCCTTGCCGCCGCGGGCAGATAGGCACTCCAGGGGAAGAGCCAGAGCAGGTTCAGCAGCCAGAATGCCAATCGCGGCACGGTGTTATAGTCGCGCGGATAGCGCAGGTTCAAAAATCTTAATAAATGCTCATTGAAGAAATAGAACCAGAAGAAGCCGTGATATTCGCCCGGGCCGCTGTGCATGCTGAAGTTGAAATAAGGCGGCATGCGCAACGTGGCCAGCACATGCCATGGCGCAGCGATGAGCAGGAAAATCAGGATTGTGCTGAACGGTCCCAGGCGACGCCAGGTGGCGCGCGAAAACAACTGGCGCGTAATCGCCAGGTAAACTAACACGCCGCCTATCGGCACTACCAGCGCAAGCAGCCCTTTCAACAGCACGCCCACGCCCAGAGCAACGCCGATCAAAGCCGGCCATCGGCGTGAGTGGAGTTCTTCTCCGTCTTCATTCATGGCGCGCTGAAAGGCCATGAAGCAGACAGTAATGGTGAGCGTGAGCATTACATCGGGAATAAGAATGCGGGTAAAGAGAAAGAGACCGATGCAGGTCGCCAGCGCCAGCCCGGCATAGAATCCGGCGCGGCGCCCAAACGCCCACGCGCCGTAGCGCGCAGTGGCAAAGCACAACAAAACCGCAGCCAGAGCGGTGGGGATGCGCGCCACCCAGTCATGCACGCCCATCAGCAGGTAACAAATGGCGATGAGCCAATACGGCAGCGGGGCCTTTTCCATATAAGGCACGCCGTTCAAATGAGCGATCACCCAGTCGCCTGACTGGACCATGTTGCGCGCTATCTGCCCGTGAACGGCGTCAACATCGTCCATTAAAGCGGGAGGAGAAATGACGCAGCCAAAGAAGACAATCGCGGCCACAATCAAGAGCGCGATCTCATAATGCCGCCGCGGACGCAGCTGCTGGGGCACGAAGACATCGACTCCCAAGTCGTCCTGCTGATACGCGAGTTCTTTCACCGGGGAAATACTGCCATCCCTCCTATCTTACCTGCTATGAACCTTCATCATGGCTGCGCCACGAACATTGCTGTCGCCGGTCGGTTCTGTATGACAATCCTTAATCCCGGTAAGAACTTTTAACTGATCACGGCCAGGTTTAAACACGGAAATTGTAAAAAACTGTAAACCGGACATAGAAGTACAAGGCCTTTCGTCCAATACAAGAATTGCCAATTGCCGGCCTCGGAGTTTTGCGCGCAGGTTAACTTCTTTGGGCTAAGAAATGTAAAGGTTGCGCGACCAGACCCGTTCAGACGTATGATGATCTCATTAGCATGAGATGCGCCATTTCGACGGGAGATGGCAAATCGGGAACCGCAGCTTACCGCAACATTTCACCGGTAACAGTGTTCCTGTTTTCAGTACAGAAAAACGCTTGGCCGGCGTAAGGACATAAGTGGAGTTTCGACATGACCCTGTTGAAACGGCGAATAGCGGGAGCGTTAGCTGTAATCGGCGTAGCTTCACTCATCACATTTCTCCAGGTTGAGGCCAATCATGAAACCGACGACCAGATAAACGAAGAAGCTATCTGGAATGCCGGTCCTGAAGACCTGAGCGCGATAGGCCAGGTCTGCAAGACGACCGATGCGGCGCGATACCGCGACTGCTTCATTGAGCAGATGGGAGAATACGCGTCATCTGACGCGGTAGCTTTCACACAGATGATGGCTTCGCAGAAATTGCCGCGTCTGGGATATCTGGCCGGTTTGCGCGAGTACGGAGTGGTGGACCTTGGATACTTGGCATATCCCGGAAATGAGAACGTGCATCAGGGATGGGCGCTGGTGAACGGAATTCCCGCCGTGGTCAGTCTTGATGACGCTGCAATGCTACCGAGACAGGCAATGGAGAAAGACGCTCAATACATCGCCCTGCGTCAAAGCCATCCCCAGATACAACTGGTTGTAAATGATGAGCAGCGCAAAACGGATACAGCGCCCAAAATTGAGCGGCTGCCCAGTGAGGGAGAGAGATTCATAGTTCCCTACTCTCTGCAGGAACCGTGTGCCGGATGCGCTCCCCTGGCTCAAGCCATTTTTGGATTTGACTTTAACGACGCGGGAAAACTCGTGGGCATAAAATTCTTGAAAATTGAAGAGGTGCATCTCTAACGCCAGCGTGACGCGGAAATCTTAATTTATCCAAGGATGTGAGTTATCTCACATCCTTCATTTTTTGCTGCTGGTAAGCTGGTCTCTTCTGCGGAAGTTGCTGGGAACCAATGAGTAGTAATCTAATAGGCGAAATGCCATCACCGCCGGGAACAGCGCCAGACCAGCGAGGCCACGAATCCACGCTGCCTTTGTGGCCGCCCAGCCCGCTGGCGCCCATCTTTCATCCCAGAACGGTAGCCGTGATCGGCGCGACGGAAAAGCCTGCCAGCGTGGGCCGCACGATACTACGCAACTTGATGGAGCAGCCTTCCGGCGCAACCATTTTTCCCATCAACCCTCATCGCCCGAATGTGCTGGGGATACGGTGCTATCCCAATGTCGCGTCAATTGGTGAGCAGGTCGATCTGGCAGTTGTGGTTACGCCGGCGGCGACCGTCCCTGAGGTTTTGCAGGAATGCGTGGCTGCGGGTGTGCGCAGCGCCATTGTGATTTCAGCCGGCTTTGCCGAACTGGGCGCTAACGGCACGGCGCTGGAAAACAAAATCCGCGATGTACTTGCATCAGGACACATGCGATTAGTCGGGCCGAACTGTGTGGGCGTAATGAATCCCCGCACGGGATTGAATGCCACGTTTGCACAATCCAATGCCCTGCCCGGCAACATTGCCTTCTTAAGCCAGAGCGGCGCGCTCTGCACGGCTGTTCTGGACTGGAGCCGCCGGGAAAACGTTGGGTTTAGCGGCGTGGTCTCAGTGGGATCTATGCTGGACGTGAGCTGGGGCGACCTGATCTATCACTACGGCGACGACGCTTATACCTCGAGCATCCTGATCTACATGGAATCGATTGGCGATGCGCGCAGCTTCCTTTCGGCAGCGCGTGAGGTTTCACTGCGCAAACCGATCATCGTGATCAAGCCCGGACGGACAGAAGCTGCCCGCAAAGCGGCGGCTTCACATACGGGATCGATGACCGGTTCGGACGAAGTGTTTGAAGCTGCGTTCCGGCGCGCAGGAATCCTCCGAGTGGCAAGCATCGGCGAGCTGTTTGACATGGCTGAAGTGCTCAGCAAGCAGCCGCGTCCACATGGTCCACGGCTGGCGGTGGTCACCAATGCAGGCGGCGCCGGCGTGCTGGCAGTGGACGCACTTTTGGCGAGCGGCGGACAATTGGCAACGCTCTCAGATCACACCAAGGAGACGCTCAATAAACTATTGCCGGCCGCATGGAGCCATGCTAATCCCGTAGACACGCTGGGCGATTGCCTTCCAGAAATGTATGCCAAAGCACTACAGGCTGTGGCTGACGATTCCAACTGCGATGCCGTACTATCAATTCTTGCTCCGCAGGGAATGACCGAGCCGGAACAGGCAGCGGGCCTAGTGCGCAAGGCCGCAGAAACAATCAAGAAGCCGCTGATTGCAAGCTGGATGGGCGGCAGCCGCATGCAGCTTGCGGCCAACGTGCTGAATGAAGCAAGGATCCCCACGTTTGAGTATCCTGACGCCGCCGCACGAAGCTTTGCCTACATGTGGCGTTATACCTCCTACCTTCATGCGTTGTATGAAACGCCGGTGTTCGCCGGCGACCTGCCTGAAGATGGACCGCGTCGCGTGGCGGAAATTATTGCCGGCGCAGTGGCGAAGAACCGCACCGTCCTGACCGAGCACGAGTCAAAGCAGGTGCTTGCAGCGTATGAATTGCCTGTTACGCTCTCCAGGCTGGCATCGTCTGAAGACGAGGCGGTTGCGGCAGCGGAGCTGATCGGCTATCCGGTGGTGCTGAAGCTGAATTCTGAAGCGGTCACGCACAAATCCGATCGCGGTGGCGTTCATCTGAACTTGAAAGACGCCAGCGCGGTGCGCAAGGCCTTTGAGCAGATACAGTCGATCTTTGGCGACGAAGGAAGCTTCCAGGGAGTGACCGTGCAGCCAATGGTCAGCACTGCGGGCTACGAATTGATTCTGGGCAGCTCTACTGATCCACAATTCGGGCCTGTGCTGGTATTTGGCCTGGGCGGCCAACTGGTGGAGGTGCTGCGCGACAATGCACATGCCCTGCCACCACTTACCACAACCCTGGCGCGCCGCATGATGGAAAATACCCGCATTTTGCAGGCGCTGAAAGGCGTTCGCGGACGCAAGCCTGTTGATTTGGAAAAGCTGGAAGAGCTGCTGGTGCGCTTCAGTGAGCTGGTAGTGGAGAACCCGCGCATTGCCGAAATTGAAATCAATCCGCTGCTGGCAAGCGAGCAAGGATTCATCGCGCTGGACGCGAGAGTAATCCTGCATCCGGCGACGATGCACGACGCGGAGCTGCCGCGGCCGGCGATTCGTCCTTATCCAAGCCAGTACATCTCAAATTGGCGA
>JASLFF010000092.1 GCA_030150795.1 Terriglobales bacterium
TTATATCAAATCGCTATTCGAATTACCTTCGTGATCTTCAGAAATCCGGCTTTCCGAATGACACTGTGCTCACAAAGATTTACCCAGTTCGACGGAGAAGAAAAATATGAAAATAACAAAACAGTCCCTTCCGGGAATCGGCATGCTTTTTGCTGCCGTAGTTCTTTTATCCATCTCAATGTCGGCGCAGCAAGAGGTCAGTCCAGACCATTTTGATGACAATCCTGCCGTCGCCAGGAAATCGAAACCAGCGCCTAAGCCGGCGAAACAGGTTGCTGCAAAAAAGCCTGGCTCCGCAAGCCATGCTGGGCTCAAGCCGAAAGCAGCGCCTGCTCAGCATGAATCAGCGCAGTCAAGTGCAGCGCCCGTACAAACCGCTTCGAACCGCTAGAACAAGAGGTACTATAAGCGTTAACCGCCCCCACGCGCGCGGTCAACTGGTACGAATAACAACAGCTTGTGTTCGTATTGCGGTGCGCGGCTGCCTGGGGCAACTGCCCGCGGCAGGCTACGCAGAAAAGGTGCTGTATGAAGATGTATTCGCGCAAGCTGATAGCTCTGCTTGCAGTCATCGCTTTGACCTCTCTCTCTGCCCCGGCCCAGAAAGTTCCAGGGGTCACTGAGAATGAGATCCTGATTGGCTCCTGCTCAGCCTTGGATGGTCCCGCCCAGTTTCTGGGTCGGCAGACGATTGTGGGCGCCACAACATATTTAAAAAAGGTGAATGCTGATGGCGGCGTTTTTGGCCGCAAGATTCAGTTGCTCGCTTTCGACGACGGCTACGAGCCGGCTAACGCTGAAAACTGCTTCAAGCGTCTGCAAAAAGAAGGCGTTTTCAGCGCGGGATTTTTTGTCGGTACGCCGACCGCCGCCAAGTACGTCCCGCTGGCGGAAGCGAATAAAGTTCCAGTGGTCGGGCTTTTCACCGGCGCAGAAATGCTCTACACGCCCCTGAAACATTATGTAATGAATGTCCGCGCATCTTATTACGATGAGACCCGCGAACAGGTGGACAATCTATGGAACGTCCTGGGTATTCACAAAATCGGCGTGATCTATCAGGACGACGCTTTCGGTCAGGCGGTGCTCAGCGGCCTGCAACTGGCGCTGAAAAAGCATAATGCTGCGCCTGCCGGCATGGGCACTTTCCCGCGCAACACGCTCGACGTCGAAAAAGGCCTGAATGCCGTTCGCCCCATGAACCCCGGAGCGGTATTGATTGTCGGCCCTTACGCGCCCGTGGCGGAGATCATCAAGAAAGCACACGCCACCGGATGGCATCCCATTTTTCTTACTGTCTCTTTTGTCGGAACGGAAAAGTTCATCACTGAAGCCGGCAAGGATGCGGAGGGCACAATCATTACCCAGGTGGTACCACCTTACACGCGTATCGATTTCCCGACCGTTGCGCTCTATCGCGAAGCGCTGAGTACGTATTACCCCAATGAAAAGCCCAGCTTCGTAAGCCTGGAAGGCTTTGTGGATGCGATGGTGCTGGTAGAAGGACTTAAGCGGGCCGGCAAGGATCTGACTCGCGAGAAATTGATTAGCGCACTGGAATCGATCCAGAACAAAGATGTGGGACTGGGGCCGAAACTGACCTTGAAATACAGCCCTACGCACCACAAGGGCTTTGACCAGATCTATACAACTGTGGTTCGCGACGGGAAACCTGAGATTCTGGAAGACTGGAAAAAACTGCCGCACTAATCAAGGGCGGTCATGACTAAGCTTGCAACGGAAAGGGCCGGCATGCCCGGCCTTTCATTTAGCTTCCGATCGGATTTTAGACTGTCATCAATTCTTTTTCCTTTGCCGCGCCCATTTCTTCCATTTTCTTGATTTCGGCATCGGTCAACTTCTGGACTTCCTCCAACGCTTTCTTTTCTTCGTCCTCGGAAATCTTCTTGTCCTTCATGGCCTTTTTGATCGCTTCATTTCCGTCGCGGCGCACGTTGCGGATGGCCGTGCGATGGTCTTCCAGAATCTTGTGCAGGTGCTTCACCATGTCTTTGCGGCGTTCTTCCGTCAGCGGCGGTACGGGGATGCGGATCAGCTTGCCGTCATTCTGCGGATTCAGCCCAAGTCCTGCAGAGCGAATGGCCTTCTCAATATCGGCAATGATCCCCGGATCGTAAGGTTGCACCGTGAGCAACTGCGATTCCGGCGAATGTACCGTAGCCACCTGGTTCAACGGCATTTCCGATCCGTAATAGGGCACACGGACAGGGTCGAGCATGTTCACCGTCGCGCGGCCAGTGCGAGCCGCAGCCAGATTGGCGCGGAAATCTTCTACCGCTTTGTCCATGCGCGTCTTGAGCTGCGTATAAACTTCTTTCAACGCGGGTATCGCCGCTATTCCTGATATTGCCATTGCTCCAAGCCTCAAAAAGAGATAAGCGAACGCTCGATTATACAGCCACCAGCGCAGTCAGGCAGAAACAGCCACCGCAAGACAGAACCGGTATTTCGCGTGATCACACCGCGCTCTTCTGCCCGGTTCTGCGATAAAGCAACCACGTGTGCCAGAGAATTCGAAGCGTAGCCAAGACAGGAATCGACAAAAATACGCCGATCACGCCTGCCACTTCACCACCGGCAAAGACGCCAAACAGAACGGTGAGAGGGTGAAGCTCCAGGGTAGTTCCCATAATGCGCGGCGAGGTGACATAGTCCTGAAGGCATCGCCAGACAAGCAGGAATATGAGTAGCCACCAGAAATGTCCGTATCCGGAAAGCAATGCCACTCCCAGCACCAGGAACCCGCCAATCGCCGGTCCAACAACCGGGATAAACTCCAGCGCGCCGGCAGCCGGACCTAAAGCAAAGGCATAAGGTACACGCATGATCCAAAGAACAAACGTGATTACCACCATGGCAAGTCCGGCCAGAGTTAACTGGGCGCGTATGAAATGCCCCAGCATGGAGTCCATCTCCTGGACCGTTTCCGCCACCATGCGCCGATTGCGTGAATCTTCTACCGAATTAATGATGTTCTGGCTCAGCTGATGCCCGTCTTTAAGAAAGAAAATCGCGAGAATCGGGACCAGAAGCAACCACCACATGCTTTGAATGCTCTTCGCAGCGCGCAAAACAAAATTTTGCGTGGCGCCGATCAATTCACCCCGGTGATTATCGAGATAATGATTGATCCAGTCAGTGATGGCGCCGTTCCAGCCGTGCCTGGCGCCCAGTTGCTGCAACAACGCGCCCGAACTGAGTTTTGCTTCCAGCTCCGGGGCCTGCTGCATCAATTTCTGCGCCTCGTCCATCACCGGAGGGCCAAGCAAAGAGAACGTTACAATCAACAGCGTGGCAAATAGCAGGTACACCACCGCAATGGCCGCAGGGCGCGATCCTCTCAGCCAGGTTTGCAGCTTTGAAACTGGGGCCTCAAGTATGTAAGCGAAGAAAATTGCGAAAAGAAACGTAATCAGAGCGCGCCAGGCCACGTACAGGAACGCAAGCACCACCACAAAGACCAGAATGGTCAACAGCGACTGGGCAGTTTTTTTATCGAAGAGTTTCAAATGCCTCCCGTGGCGATTTCCATTGTAACTGCTTCTGCCCGGGCTTCAATCTGGCCCTCTCGCTCAGAGTCCGCCATAATCCTTTCAGAACTCTGTCCCAGCAGGTATCGTATGATGGCTCGCACAAGTCTCGGGAGGAGGATGGAATGAGTTTTCCAAGGCGCAAATTACTTCAAATCTTGTCCTACGCTTTCGGGTCCAACTTCATTCTGCCTCGGAATGGGTTAGCTATGGCGGCACAGAACCCCGCACAGCCGACGAGCCCTGTTCCACAGGCGAATGAAGCTGCTAAACATGAATCTGCAGGAGCGGAAATGGAAAAAGTAGCCGGCATTGGAGGGTTTTTTTTCCGAGCTCATGATCCCAAAGCATTAGGACAGTGGTACCAGCAGCACCTGGGGATCGCGCTCACACCAACGAGCACGGGAGGAACGGTTTGGCAGCAAGAGGCCGGACCAACCTCGTTCACTCCCTTTCCCGAGACGACCAAGTATTTCGGGGACCCTAACAAGGTTTGGATGCTGAACTTTCGAGTGCATGACCTCGACAAAATGGTGGCCCAGCTACGAGCGGCAGGAATCGAAGTTAAAGACCCGGAAACTTATCTCAAGATCGGGCGCTTCACTCGCCTGCATGACCCTGAGGGAAATCCCATTGAATTGTGGCAGCCTGCATAATCCGGCGCTCCACATTGATTGAGATTCCAGAGCCATCAGGGGGAGCCCACGGAGGAAATCCTGAGTCGCAGCCGAAGGATCTCTCATCAATAGAAAACGATGCCGGAACTACCTGAGGTCGAAACTATCGCCAATGGGCTGAACAAGCGAGTGGCCGGAGACCGGATTGACTCAGTCTGGATGGGCAGCAAGACGGAACCGCTCAAGTCGTCGGCGGCAGAAATTTCAGCGGCGCTGGAAGGGGCGGAGATAAAGAAGGTACGCCGCGTCGGCAAGCATATTGTCTTTGATCTTGGCTCCAACAAGACTCCCGGCAGCCAGTGGATCGTCCATCTGGGAATGACCGGGAAAATGCTGGTCGCCACGCCGGAAACCGAGGTTCTTAAGCATACGCACTTGGTCGCGAAGCTCGCTTCAGGGCGGGAACTGCGATTCGTTGATCCACGGCGCTTTGGGCGTCTTGAAGTGTGCCAGGCAGGCTTCAACGGTCCGGGGGCCGAGCCGCTGAGCATTCAAGCCGAGGAATTTTCCCGGCTCTTTCACCACAGCAAAGCGCCCATCAAAGCAGCGCTGCTTAACCAGAAGCTGCTGCACGGCGTGGGAAACATCTATGCCGACGAAGCTCTGTTCCGCGCACACATCCGGCCGCGTCGCAGGGCCAATACTCTTACAAAATCCGAGCTTGGCAAGCTGCATGCGGCTCTGCAAAAAGTTTTGCGCCTGGCAATTGCCGCCGGGGGATCATCGATTTCGGATTACGTTGACGCAGATGGCGAAGCCGGCTTCTTCCAGATTCAGCATCGCGCCTATGGCCGCGAAGGCAAGCCCTGCCTGACCTGCAAAACTCCCATCAAGAAAATTGTGGTGGGCGGCAGGGGGACGCACTATTGTCCGAAGTGCCAGAAATAGTTTTTTCTACAGTCCCCAAGCGCGGTTAGCCTCTTTCTGAAATCTCGAGCGCAGCGAGAGATCCCTATGCGCATAGATTTAGCTTCTCGGACCTTATTCTCGAATGGTCTTTAAAATTTTTGTGGTCATAGCGATCTCTCGCTCCGCTCGAGATTTTAGAAAAGAATCCGCTGCGAAGTTCACAAAAACTATTGCTTCGCCTCAATATTTCTCTGCAACTTCTGCATGCCTCTGATCCAGCGCTGGTAATCATTGGCCTTGTTTTGAAAAAACTTGCCTGCTTCAGGATGGGGCAGGATCATGAATCTTTCCTCTGCCATGGCTTTTACCACATCATCCGCCACCTGCCCAGCCTCAATTGCCCCCTGCAACAGCATCTTTGTACCGGGATGGTCTGCCTTCAGCATGTTCGTGAGCACGCCTTGAGGGCACAGCGCGGAAACGCGGATTCCCTGATCGCCGTAAGTAATGGCCAGCCACTCGGCAAAGCCCAGCGCAGCATGCTTGGTCACCGCATACGGCGCGGAGCCCAGCGAGGTCAGCAATCCCGCCGCGGAGACAGTCTGCAAGAGATAGCCTTCTTTGCGGGCGAGCATCTGCGGCAGCACCGCTCGCGCCGCGTAAACGTGGGCCATTGTATTAATTTCCCAACTACGCTTCCAGTCGCGGTCTGAAGCTTCCGGTCCGCCGCTCACGGCAATCCCTGCATTCGAACAGAAGATATCCACCTGGCCGGCGGCGCTGGTA
>JASLFF010000118.1 GCA_030150795.1 Terriglobales bacterium
TGCTGACAGAAGATGAAGCGCGCGCGGCCCTGATGCAGTTGCAGAAGGAAATGCAAGAAAAACAACAGGCCAAAGCGGCGCAAGAAGGTGAGGCGAACAAGAAGGAAGGCGATGCATTCCTGGCTGCCAACAAGACCAAGGAAGGCGTTGTAACGCTGCCCAGCGGCTTACAGTATAAGATTCTGAAGGAAGGCAGTGGCCCCAAGCCCACAGCTACAGACAGCGTGGTATGCAATTACAAGGGCACTCTGATCAACGGTACAGAGTTCGATAGTTCATACAAGCGCGGAGAGCCCGCAACCTTCCCCGTGACGGGCGTTATTAAGGGCTGGACAGAAGCGCTGCAATTGATGCCCGTGGGATCCAAGTGGCAGCTCTTCATCCCATCCGATCTTGCTTACGGGCCCCGTGGCACACCGGGCGGGCCTATTGGACCCAACTCCACTCTGGTCTTTGAAGTGGAATTGATGTCCATCAAAGACAAGAACCCGCCACCTGACAAGGTTCCGGCGCCAGGAGGAGCAATAGGAGCGGAGAAGTCACCGGCTGGAGCTGCAACTTCGTCGCCGACACCAGCACCTGCATCATCACCAACCCCGAAGAAGTAGGGATCTATTGGCTTCATTTGGGGTCGTCAGACAAAGAGACGGCCCCTTTACTTTTTTAACGAGCGGATTTTCTTCCCGCTTTTGGTCTGCTTCCCTGCAAGATCTTATGTATTTGCTGCAGGTGATTCAGATCGTGCCCGGCCACCATTTTGACGATGTGGTTTACGCTTTCATTGCCCCGCTCCGCGTGGACCCCGTAATTTTCCCACAGCTTTCGCGGAACCGATTTCAGCAAAGCCAGGTTGGCTTCCCGCAATGAGCGAAAGTTGGCCAGCGATTGCCGAGGATCGCGCCGCGCATAATTGAAAGTTCTGGCCCACAAGTCCTGATCGTACGCCTGGATCGGAATGGCATTATTTGTCAGGACCTGGCGAAGACGCCAGGAAATGGCCAGTTCGGCATCGGCGAGATGCGCCAAAATCTCCGCGACAGACCATTTGTCCGGCGCAGGGCGTTGCATCAACTGCTTACCGGTCTTGCCTTTCACCAATGCCGCAAGCTTGCCCGGCGCTGCCTGCTGCAAACGCAAGGGATCCTTGCCATCGCCATAACTTAATAAACGTTGGGTGTACTCCTGAGCGGTCTCCTGCATGGTTCCTCCGGATTCGCAAGATTGGATAAATCCCAGAGGCCATGCGACTCAACAAATGATGCTTCATTCTTTCAAAATGAATCGGCGGCCATTATTTCTGCACCTTGAATACTTCTGATTTCATCTAATTCATCAACCTGCGTATGAAACTAACCGTCTATACAGCCCCCTGGTGCCGGGATTGCCATGTCGCAAAGCGCTGGCTCGCCCAAAACAACATTTCCTTTGACGAAATCAACATTGAAGAGACACCCGGAGCCGCCGAGGAAGTGATACAGCAGACCGGCAAGCGGGCCATTCCACAGTTTGTGGTCAATGGCACATGGGTGCAGCCATACATTCCCGGAGAAGGCTTTAAATATCGGGAAATGGCAGAGCTGTTTGGCGTGCCTGAATAATATCGAAATACGCGCTCAGTCTCTCTGAAGCGGAGTTTCACAAAGTGAATTTGTGGAGCGAAACGCTTCCGGTTTCGGAACACACGACACAAGGCCTACAGCGACAGCAGCTCTGAAAGTTGTACAAACCTGCGAGTACCTGCCGCTCATCCTAGCTGCCATTCTCCTGTTCCCCGCAGGGAGTTTCAAAATGAAACGTACAACAGCAGGGTTGTTCTTCCTTCTATGTATGGCTGCGGCGTCTGCGCAGTCTGCAATCAACATCGCCAATATCAAAATTCGTGTGGAGCGGCCGGACCGCATCCGCGACCCAGTAGCTCCAGGCTCTTCCAACTGCTATGACGGCAAAGACAATATCTTTAACGAAATTGAAATTACCCCCGGTACCTTTTACGGGTACACCGCGAACGGATCGAAGACACCTACCATCGCATCCACGTGTTTTGCCAAGGGCGGACAGCCATATGGAATGGGATCCACTGCAACCGGATCGTTTGGGCCCACGATCTATCCAAGCAATAACTACGATTCCACTGCGGGATACGGAAGTTGCGGACTCTGGCTGCAAGGTACCTATCTCTCAGGAACCACCTATTATGGCTTTGCGCATGCTGAAGGCTTTTCTTCAGCGTTTCCATCGCAACGACAGTGCACCTATCCTCCCACCACGAAATCCATGGCGCTGCTCACTTCGTCCGACGGGCTGAACTGGTCGCTTCAGGGGCAGATCATCTCCAATCCCAATGGAGACTCCAGCGGGACGGAGTTTGGCGAAGGCGACTGCAGTCCGGTCCCGTTTGGCGGCTTTGTTTACCTCTACTGCCGGCGGACATCGGATTTCAAAACCTCGGTAGCGAGAGCGAGCAATACAAGCAATTTTACGCAGAGCAACTGGGTGAAATACAACGGTTCATGGTCTCCGGGCGCGGCGTGGAACGCTGACGATAGCCCGCTGGGCTCGTTCGGCAATTCGTCATCACTCTTTACCGATCCCGGCACAGGAAACCAGACGATTGTACTGATGAATGACAACATTACCTCGACAGCTCACGGGCTGTTGATGTCATTCTCCGCCGATGCAACCAGCTTTAGTTCGCTAATAGAACCGCTGCTGTATGAGGATGACCATACGTTTCCTCATGCCTCGACGAATGGCGACCTAGTTGTCTATCCCTCCGCCATCAGCCCAACTGACGGCAGCCATTCCTGGGGATCGAGCGGCTATTTCCTGCTGACTTATACCTATGTTCCAAACTGGAATGACAGCGGGGCCGCCAATTCTCCCTCGCCTGCTCCAGATAGCGGACGCACGCTGGTGATGCGGAACTTGAACTTCAGCGTGGCGACTTCAGCGCAGACGCCGCACGTGGGCGTGGCCATCAGCCGCTGGCGTAATCCCGATATCGGGTTGCGAATCTCTTCCACCGAAGCCATTCCTTATAATTTCGAGACCGCCAATGTCGCTTACGAGACACGCAGCGGTTACATCATGACCGTGCCACCTACATCCGACGCGACCCAGATATGGGAATGCGTGAACAAAACATGGCCATCAACAACAAATCCAGACCACACATTTACCTTTGCCAATTCAACCGAATGCAGCGGCACGGCACCCGCGTACAACAAGCTGCGGACCGCCGGCTGGCTCTATAACGCCAGCGATACGCAACCTGCAAACACAGTAGCGGTGTACCGATGCAAGTCAACCGCAACCGGCTATGCCGCCAGCACCCACTTTGCTTCCACGGACTCATCCTGTGAAGGGTTGGGCACGATGGAGTTTTTGCTGGGGTATGGGCTGGCAAACTGAGTAATAAAAGATTCAGGTGGATGCGAGTTCCATCCACCTGAGGTCTTTCTTCAATTACCCGGCCTTCAATTATCCGACAGCTTCTTTTCCGCTGGCCGTCGCCACCGCAGAGACGGAGGCAGGCGGAGACGCAGGACGCGCTCGCGGTGCAGCTCATCGGCTACAGAAAGTTCGCGCGCCTTAAGCAGATCCTGCAATCCTATCAATCCAACAAGCTTGGGGCCGCCATTTGGCGTTACCACAGGAAAGCGCGTAAGCCCCGTAGCCGCCATGCGATTCACCACCATCCGCAAAGGCTCTTCAGGAAATGCTACAACCGCCGTATTGGCGATTATTTGTGAGAGCTGAAGATTGTCGCCATCGCCATTGCGCTGGTTTTCTATGGCAGTAAGAAGATCGTAGCGCGTCATCACGCCGAGCAGATGCTGGTTGCCGTCGATCACAGGATAGACCCGCTGGCCGCGGGGATTGTTGTTGTGGGCCAGAGCGGTCTCCAATTCAGCAATTGTGCTTTCCGCCGGAAAGGCGGTAATGTTGGTTCGCATTACATCTTCCACGGCAAGAGCTTCAAGAGGATCAACTACGTACTCGCGCGAAAGATGATGACCGCGACGGCTGATTTTTTCCGTAAGGATGGACCGCGCCATGGTCAACACCGTAAAGGAATGCGCGGTAACGCAGGCGATCAGCAGAGGCAGTATGGAGTGATAGTCGCCGGTAAGCTCAAAAGCAAAAATTACGCCTGTAAGAGGTGACCGCATCGTTCCGGCCAGCATGGCGCCCATGCTGATGAGCGGCCAGAAACCGGCTCCCTGATGCGGCAGAAAGAGCGCATCGACAGCACCCAGAGCGCCGCCCATCATGAGCAATGGGGCAAGTACGCCGCCGGATGTTCCTGAACCCAGGGAAAAACTCCAGATGAGGCATTTGACGATGAGAACACCCAGAATCAGTTTGACCGTGGCATTGCCTTGCAAAACCTGCTGGATTACGTCATAACCTACGCCGAGTGCGCGAGGGTAAAAATAACCGCCAATGCCAATACCCAAACCGCCGATCGCTGGCCACCACATCCAGTGGATCCGTTTGAGATGAAGAAATGCATCTTCAAAGGCATAGACTAACTGCGTAAGCAGCGCGGAAAGGCAGCCGCTCAGCAACCCAGCGAGCAAACAACCGAAGAGAACGGCGGGCGCCCACACAACGTCATGGGCTGGAACGGGAAAAATTGGGCCGCCCCCAAGCAAGTGAACACGCGCAGCCGCTGCCGTGATGCTGGCCAGCGCAACCGGAATAAAGCTACGCGGCTTCCATTCGAACAATAGCAGTTCAATTGCGAGCATGATGGAAGCAAAGGGCGCGGCAAACGTCGCGGACATGCCGGCCGCCGCGCCGGCGACAAGAAGCGTCTTCCGCTCAGCCGATGTAAGGTGGAAGAATTGGGCGATCAAAGAACCGAATGCCCCGCCGGTCATGATGATGGGGCCTTCCGCGCCAAACGGACCTCCAGAGCCGATGGAAATCGCAGTGGAGACGGGCTTGAGCACCGCCAGGCGTGGTTCGACCTTGGCTCCGCGAAGAAGAATGGCTTCGATTGCCTCCGGGATGCCGTGGCCACGAATCTTATCCGAGCCAAACCGGGCCATCAGACCCACGATCAAGCCGCCAATCACAGGCACAAGAATTACCCAGAGGCCTAAGTGGGTATCTCCCGGTGAAGCCGGCGCGGTGCTCAGGCGATGAAAGAAAAAGACGTTGGTGAAGAAGCTGATCAGCTTGAGCAGGACGACGGCAACATAGGCGGACAGCACACCAATGACCAGGGCAAGCCCTGAGATCGGCAATACACGCCAGGTTGTGGTGAAATCTCCAAGCGTTCCTGCTGGTGCAATATGCGGATTTTCCGCGAGAGATGATTTTCCCTGGGCCGGTTCTTTCATTGTCCCGATTTCTTGGTTACTCCTGTTCGTCCTTTGGTTTTGCCTGCGCCATTTCCTGTAAGCCCGAGGATGGCCTCGACCAGAATTGGACCGTTCTCCAGCAATTCCTGGCGCGCAGTAACACCAAGATTGCGGAGCAAAGCCTCACCTTCCGGCAGGATAGACAAAATTACCTGCCGCCGGTCAGCAGAAGATCTTGCGCGGCGAATCAGTTTATGCTCTTCACAACGATCAACCAGCTCCACCATGCTGTTATGGTTAAGCTGCATCCTCTCAGCCAGATGGCTGATGGTTGGCTCCATGTTTTTAGGCAGCCCCTTGATCGCCAAAATCAATTGATATTGCTGGGGATTTGCCCCTAACTGCCGGGTGGCCTCTTCCATGTTCCGGAGAAACCGCCGTAGCTGATAACGGAACTCTCCCAGCGCCAGGTATTCCGGCTCGGTAAGAGGGCGTATATTTTTTCCCTTTGACATTTTATATCGCTCCGCGACATAATAACAACATTCTGCTAGATTCGAGCCTGGGCCTTTTCATTCGACCACCAAACCGAAGAAAAGGCCCTTTTCAAAAACTTGGTTCGGATTTCTCTCTCGATTGTAAACAAACGTGAACATCTGTAAAGATGTCCTAAGCGTTACTCCCTAATGGGTTGCAGGCCTATCTGAGCTGTTGGATTTGAAAATCTCAACTGACGGCCAATTAGCGACAAATGGCGGCAGCGTTTATCATCGAGAGTCCGTTCCAACACTGCCTGCGCTTTCGAGGGAAAACCTTTGATTCCACGTTATACCCGCCCGGAGATGGGCCGAATCTGGAGTGATGAAAACAAGTTTCGCTGCTGGCTCAAGGTTGAAGCCGCCGCCAGCCTTACCCTGGCCGATGCGGGGATTGTCCCCGAGAATGCCGCCCGAGCCATTGCCGAGCGCGGCGATTTTGACCTGAAGCGCATTCATGAAATTGAAGCCGAGGTGAGGCATGACGTGATTGCCTTTACCACGGCGGTG
>JASLFF010000120.1 GCA_030150795.1 Terriglobales bacterium
GCGCCGCTATCGGCAAATGCCACAAAAACAAAACTGTGGCTGCGCTTTCTGCCCTTCAGGCTCTGGTAAAGTGCCGGCAAAATTGCGGCCCCGCTCCAGTTGTCGAGCGGTCGTTGCGCGGAAGAATTGCGGTCATAGTGCGCGCCCACAATTACCATATCGCTTTCGTCGGTGCCCAGCCGGCAAATAATGTTGGGACTATCAACGCCGTCGACCTTCTGCTCCATCAGTGATTTCCCATTGCAGCCGGCATCGGTGAACAGTTCCTTCAGCTTCAATGCGCGGGCCGCATTGGTCTCTGGAATGGACTTCATTCGTTCCAGGACCGTGGCTTTTTCCGCTGGGGTAAATTGGACCCTCTGCGCCGGAGAGGCCCCGCATAAGATAAGAATCAAACCTTGGTAAATTAGGGCCTTCCCGCGCATGGTCAGGCTATCTTACACGGCAACGGGAATGTCTTGAAATCGTCGGGACCCTTTTGATCGGCGGTGGGCTGAAAGCCGTGCGATGGATGCCCTCACATCACTGCACAACCAGAGGGACAGTGAGGCTATGTGGCGTCCCAGGAGATGGTGTGGCTGTAATCACCAAGCTATTCGATCCTGTGCCACCGGTGCTGCTGCCTCCGCAGGAAATGATGAGAATGCTAGTGACGAACAGCCCGGCAATTGCCGCGAAACGCCGGCGCTTTTGCCTGCTTTTTCCCACCAACAAAATCCCAAATACAAAAGCAGCAGCCCACCAAAGAGAGCGTGTTCGGTGAAGAGATAATGCAGATTTGGCCGGGACTGTTACGGTAACCATGATTTGTTCGCGAGTGGGCCCGAAACCATCGCCCGTTAGAATGGGCGAATTGTCAGAAAGGCTGCAGGCGGCTCCTACCGGTCCACCGCTGCAATGGAGAGTCACATTGATGTTGGTCGCGCTCGCTCCTGCCAGGACCCATATCGGGAAAGTGGTGCTGCCTCCTGCCGCCACGTTAACGGTAGAAGCTGCATTGGGATCAAGGATCACGGCAATGTCGTTCGCCGCTACAGTAACTCCAGTCCCGGTAAATTGAACCACATGGGGACTTCCGGCAGCGTTGTCATTCACTGTAAGCTGCACCGTCCTTTTGCCAGGGCCTTGAGGAGTAAAAAGAACATTGGCCGGCTGGAAGGAACCAGCAGGCACCGTGAGAGGAGGCCCCAGCACTGCCAAACTTTCCGAAGTGAAATTAGCCTCGAACGAAGAGAAGCTGAAGCTTGAAATCGACAACGTTGCTGTGCCTGGGTTGTTCATCTGTATTGGCAAAGCTGAGGCGTGCGGCGTTGTCATCCCCACGGCAGAGGGTCCCAGATCAATTGGAGACGGCGGCGTGGTGCTGAAACTTGGCGCACCCTGAAAAAGCATTGGCGTGAATCCAGCAGGAAGCTTAGCCAAAGTATGGGCTGAGCAGGCTGAACCAGTGATGATGACTACCACAAGAATGACACGGCATACCGCAGTTCCCAATCGCATTAGGTCCCCTTCTAATTTGCTGCTACGACGATACTAAAAATACCTTTCATCTGCATACCACTAAACTTCCAAGTGAACTACCGTGAAACAAAACTGTATGGTAGCTCTCTAGCAGGCTGCTGAAAAACTGATTGAAAGATATTTTCCTCTTCTGTTTTTCACCGAAACGCTAGATTTCCGATGTTTTTGGGTCTTGTAGTTTCTACTTTATGCCCTATGAACACACTTCGTCCTCGACTTATACCACAGGAACCACGGGCATAAGGTTCCGCATCCGTACCAGATTGTAAGCGGCGCAGGCGAAGGTAAAGATCCAATCCACTTTGTCTACTCCACGATGACGCAATTTACGGAGCTGGGCGATGGTTTTCAGCCAGCCAAAGCATTCCTCGATGCGCTTCCTCTTCCTTTGACTTACCGCATAACCTGGATGCCGCGTCGTTCGTCCATCAATGGCGCTGCCGCCGCGGCGGCCGTGATTCTGGGCCACGTGCGGCACCACGCGCAAGTTTCGGCACTCAGCCACAAATCCGAAAGTATCGAATCCCTTATCGCCCCCCACGGTGAGCCGTCCCGTACCCGAAACCTTCTCCAACATACTCAGCGCTGCGTCCCTCTCTGCTGTCCCCAACGCCTGAAATACCTGCGCGTCGACAATCAATCCGTTGCGATTCTCCACCAGCAGGTTCCCGCTGTAGCTCAACTTCGACTCCTTCCCATCCCCTTTGCGAGCCAGCAGAGCGTCGGAATCGGTCTTCGACTCATGCGTCTGATTGGACCGCTTTTCCCCGCGAAAGTTCACCGTGGGATTTCCCCGATCGTCCGGCGGTGGCGACTTGGAGTTCTGTTTGGGCTGAAAACTCTTCTGACTCGCCCAGGCTTCCAGCAACGTGCCGTCCACCGTAAAGTGTTCATCGCTGGTCAGACCTTTCTCCCGTGCTTGCTCCACTACGCAAGCCAGAAACTCCTTCGCCACATCCGCTTCCAGTAAGCGGTCGCGATTCTTGGTAAAGGTGGTCGCGTCCCACACCTCGTCATCCGCGTTCAGCCCTACGAACCAGCGGAACAACAGGTTGTAATCCATCTCCTCCATCAACAACCGCTCACTGCGGATCGAATACAGCATTTGCAGCAGCTGTGCCCGCAACAATTTCTCCGGCGCAATCGACGGACGCCCCATCTTGGCGTACATGCTGTCGAACCGTCGCGATAATTGGGCCAAGACTTCGTCCACCATGCCCCGGATGACCCGTAACGGATGATCCTTCCGCACCCGCGCCTCCGGCGACAAATAACTGAACACATGACTCTGCTGATGATCGTCTCCACGCATGTCTCTTCCTACCATAAAAAGTCTTCATCGTGGAGTACTTTTTCAGCAGCCTGCTAGGCTGCGTCTCCGCCAGCGTCGCTGTCAAACAGCACGACAAAGCTCTGTGGATTGAAATCGACCAGCATCTTGCCCATCTGGCCGCCACTATCAAGCCTGAGCAGATCAATACTGTTCCGCAGATTGCAGCCACGCGTAGCGCATACAAAGCTTTGGGCAAAGACCCTTCACGCTATCGAGGATCTGCGGAAGCGCTGCTGCGCCGCGTGCTATCAGGCAAAGGGCTTTATCAAATTAACAGCGTGGTGGATATCAACAACCTGGTCTCACTGGAATCTCTGAATCCGGCCGGCACGTACGATTTAGAGAAGATCACGCCGCCCATCGAACTCCGCATAGGGGCAGCGGCTGAAAGCTATAAAGGAATCGGCAAAGACTTGATCAATATTGAAAGCTTACCGGTCTTTGCCGATGCTGTAGGCGCTTTCGGCAGCCCAACCAGCGATTCTGAAAGGGCGATGGTCAGGCTGGAAACCCGAAAGATTTTCATGGTTATCTTCTCGTTTAC
>JASLFF010000143.1 GCA_030150795.1 Terriglobales bacterium
TCGCTTCGCTTCGGGATGGTGTGAGCAAACCCTACTCGTACCTTAACGCCACCATCGGATCTACTTTGGTTGCGGCACGAGCAGGCACGTAGCTGGCGGCCAGTGTAACAATCGCCAGGATGGCCGTAACCGCCACAAAGATTACCGGGTCCCATGAGTGAATTCCGAACAACATGCTGCGCATGAGATAAGAGACAAGCATCGCCGCAACGATTCCGGCGACCACGCCGGGAACGATCAAGCGGACGCCTTGCGCCAGGACCATGTTTAGAACGCTGCCGCGCTGCGCGCCAAGGGCCATACGGATACCGATTTCCTGCGTGCGTTGGCTTACGGAGTATGCCACCAGGCCGTAAAGTCCGATTGTCCCCAGCAGCAATGCAAGCCCGGCAAACATACCGGCCAGCACAGCGGGATAGCGATGGAGAAATGCCGCGGGCGAGCGCTGGATGCGGTCTTCCATGGTCTGAACATTGAAGGTAACGGCATCAGGATCAAACTGGCGGATGGCGCTCTGGATCTCAGCGGTCAGCGCGTCGGGCGTTTGCTCGGTGCGGACCAGCAGGCCAAAGAACAGGCGCGCATCGGCTTCCATGGGCGTATAGATGGCCGGACGGGCCGGAGAATCGAGCGGCCCTTCCCTAACGTCACGCACCACGCCGATGACCTGCCGAGGCTTTTCTTTATCGGAATAAGTGAACCAGATTTGCTGCTTGACCGGATCAAGGCCGGACATGAACTGGTCAGCCAGCGTTTTGTTCACGATCACGTGCTGCGGGCCCGTGGCGTTGTCAGCCTCAGTGAACCAGCTACCCGCCACCAGCTCTGCGCCCAGGGTTTGGAAATACGTTCGGTTGACTGACCGGCTGTTGGCTTCCCTGCCCTGCGGCGTTGCGGATGGCACGCCCACAACACGAAGGTTGCTGGTGTTGCCCATATTCGCTACCGGCAACTGGCTGCTTGTCCCAACGGATTTTACTCCCGGCAGCGCGCGTAATTTATCCAGCAGGGTTTGCAGGGCCTGCAACTGGTCAGCATCTTTGGGAAAACGCGATTGCGAAAGCCCTACGCCCATGGCCAGCAGGTTGTGCTGATCAAAACCTGGGTTGACGTTGAGCAACAGATAGAGGCTTTTAACCAGCAGTCCGGAGCCGGCGAGCAGCACCATGGCCAGCGCAACTTCGCCCACGACAAGTGCTGACGCAAAACGCCGCCATGAACTTGACTGCGAACTGCGCGAGCCATCTTTTAACGCGCCTTGTACGTCAGCTTTTGCTGCTTGCAGAGCCGGAGCCAGCGCAAACACTACGCCCGTAATGATGGCCAGGGCGCAGGCAAAAAGCAGCACACGGGCGTCAATGCTCATGTGCTTCAGGTAAGGCATGCTGTTGAGCAAAGTTGCCGGGATCATGGCAACAAGGCCCTTGATCGTCCAATACGCCACGGCCATGCCCACGGCTGCGCCGGCAAAGGAGAGTATGAGTCCTTCCGTCAACATCAGGCCGATCAATCTTGTTCGGCTTGCGCCCAGCGCAGTGCGGATTGCCATCTCATTACGGCGAGCCATGGCGCGGGCCAGCAGCAAGTTCGCCACGTTGGCGCACGCGATCAAGAGCAAGAGCACTACAGCGCCAAGCAACACCAGCAGAATCGGTCGAATCTGGCCGACAATTACTTCATTCAGCGGCACAATCGCGGTACGCAGCTTGTCGTTCGACTGCGGATACTGCTTTTCCAGTCCTTCAGCAATCAGGTTCATGGCCGAGCCTGCGCTCTCACGCGAGATGCCCGGCTTGAGGCGGCCAATCACGCTCAACCAATGCAGGTTTCTGCGTTGCAACAGCTGGCCGGTGGCATGAAGCGTAAGCCATATATCAGGATCGCCGACAGGAGCAAAATGAAAATCCGCCGGCAACACGCCAATAATCGTCGTGGGCTCGCCGTCAATGGAGAGAATCTGTCCGGTGACATCTTTGCCGCCAAAATGCCGTTGCCACCAGCCATAGCTGAGCATCGCCATGCGCGGGGAGGTGGCAAGGTCTTCACCAGCGCGGAAGTCTCGTCCGGCAAGCGGAGGCACGCCGATTGTCTGGAAAAAATTGTCTGTGACCACTGCCGACGGAAGCAATTCCGGAGCGCCTGCGCCACGCAGCAGGACCTGGTTTTGGCTGTATCCAGCCAGGCCATCAAAAACCTGCTGCTGCGCTCGCCAGTCGAGAAAGTCAGGATAGGAGGCCTCAAACTGCGTGAACACCTCAGCCATCCGCGTGTCATAAACTTCCATCAGCCGCGACGCGTCACGGTACGGCAACGGACGCAGAAGCGCCGCGTCGACGAAAGTAAAGATCGCAACATTGGCGGCGATGCCCAGCACCAGCGTAATAAGCGCGATGGAGGTGAATCGCGGCGACTTGAGCAATGCGCGAAGTTCGTAACGTAGGTTCTGCAGAATGGTTCCTATCATGGCCAAAAAATCCTTTGATAGCGAGACTAGCAAAACACGGACACTATGCCAATGAAGAGTACTTGGCATCCTGGAAAGAGGTTCCCTGCTTAAAGTTTAGACGCAGAGGCAAAGGATACGTTTTGCCTTAATGTGGGATAAACAGGCTACAATTGGCGGCCATCTGCATCTTTTTCCCGGCGGGTGAATCCATTGCTTAGCGCTTTTCACAGGAGATCAAATGCCGCTGGTTCGAATTTCTTTGATTGCAGGCAAGCCGGAATCGTACAGGCAGAAAATTTCAGACGTTGTACACCGCGCCATGGTGGAAACCGTGAACGTTCCGCCGCTGGATCGGTTTCAGGTCATCACCGAGCACTCCAAGAGCGACTTCGCTTATGACCCCAGCTACCTGAACATTTCCCGCACAGACGATCTTGTGATGATCCAGATCACGCTCAACTCCGGTCGCACCACAGAATTGAAAAAGGCGCTTTATCGCCGCATTGCCGACCTGCTGAATCAGGAAGTTGGCATTCGCAAAGAAGATGTGCTCATCAATCTGGTGGAAGTGCCGAAAGAAAATTGGTCGTTTGGCAATGGCGAAGCGCAGTACGCTAGTTGAATTGCGCGTACTCTAAGCCTGCTCTTTAGTGCGCCGAACCAACTGTGGTGCAGGGCGGCAACTGCTGTGGACGAATCAGACGGACTTGTCCAACTGCATTTTGCGCAGCCTTGGTGAACTCCAGCGACCAACTCTTCGCCGCAGTGAAACTAGAAGGTGATTGAAGTCTCAGCGAATATCCCACCGCAGCGGCACTAAACCAGCGCGGACCTATAAAGCCAACAAGCGATCCGCCGGTTTGTTGGGCGATCTTAAGCAGATGAACTGTTCCCGGACCGGCATACCACGTCGTACTGCTTCTTTCATCCGTATACCATTCAGAGATCGAATCCTTGTGTGGCGGAGTAAGATGCTCTCCTGTCATCACCAGCAACCGGACACCCGCATTGCTGAACTCATGCGCAAGGTCTTTAGCCGATCGCTTACTGCCATAATTCAATCCCCGGCTCACTAACAGGATCGTATCGCCCGGTTCAGGCTCCCCGAACAAAGCAAGCGCTTCATGCAAAGCGTCAAACAACGCCGGATATCTGCCGACAGCAGGCGATGACAAGTGCACCATGATCTCGTCGATCTGGGCATTCACGGCTTTAGGGTTAGAAACGAAGGTGTGGGGAAGAAAAGCTTGCTCGCCGAAAATACCGAAAGCTACGGGCATCTCAGGAGGAGCCTGGCGGGTAACATCGGCAATTGTACTTAC
>JASLFF010000154.1 GCA_030150795.1 Terriglobales bacterium
CGCCCGAGGAGGCGAACTTACGCACCTGGTCCATGATGGGCGCGAACTTGGCGATGGCTCCGGTGCGAAGGTAATCTCCATAGGCAAAGCCGCCGGGGACAATGATAGCGTCACAGTTTTCCAGTTCGTGCGAATCATGCCAGAGCATGGTTGCCTGCTGGCCGGTGGCCGCGATGGCTGCGTTGTAACTGTCCTGATCGCAATTGGAGCCGGGAAAGATGATGACGCCAAATTTCATAGTTTTATTTTAACCAGAAAGGACACGAAGGAACACGAGGAATAAAACGAAACTTGAACTGTGACTGGTCTTGGGTTGCTGTCCTTGGCGCATCCAATCGTAAGTAGTGCATGATCAGCTTTCACGTGGTCTATCTTTTGTATTCCTTCGTGTCCGTTGTGGTTAACTGGTTTTTATGGATTGGCAAAATTGGCGCACTCACGCACGCACCACCGGCACGGCACTCAAGAATTGGTTTATCGCTCAGTGCTATGACTCTCTTGCAGTAGCGGTTCTGTGGCTGGTGGGATTATGGATCATCGGCATTCCCTGGGCGCCGCTGTGGGCGATTCTGGGCGGCGTGCTCCAGTTCATCCCGAACTTTGGCGTGATGATCTCTTTGATCGGCCCGGCCCTGCTGGGTGCTTTCAGCCATGACCACATGCGCTTTTTCTATGTCCTGATTCTGTTTGCGGTAATCATGGTTACCGATGGACTTTTCTTACAGCCTTACCTGATGAAGCGCACGGCGAAGGTGCCTTTCTGGGCCGCATTGGTTGCGCCGATCGTCCTGGGCATTATCATTCCGTTCTGGGGAGTGCTGCTGGCACCGCCGCTGCTGGCGGTAATCTATGCGTTTCGCAGGGAGACGCCGCAAATTCTGCCGCCTGAAAGGTGATACGGGTGAGCGGCGTTACGTTTCGTTCACCTTGCCTGATTGCCGATATCCTCTTCGGCGTTTGCGAGCCGGTGCAGGCTGCGGCAAAAGGCACTTGATCGTTAGAAATATCCAAAACAGCAGCCAGGCTAACGTGATCAAAGTGGGCCCAATATTCCATGCGGGTACGGAATGACGAGCGTCTGACACAAGTATGGCAAAGTTACTCGCAAAATCCACCACGGCGACGACAATAAAAAATGCCACAATCAGCAACAGGCTGATCTTCTGTCCCCTGCTGAAAACCGCTTTGCCTGAAGCAATGTTCCTATAGAATCGTCCCTCGTTCAGGTTGGTGTCCGGAAACACGATGTTGCGCTGGCGGTTAATGACGTCGCGCTCCCAATCCTTCAAGCCCATGGCGCGAAATGATACATCAGATCGTGCTATAATCTAGCTTGTTTTCTTGCGCTTATGGCGCGTGCCGCCTCTCCTTATTGGCTGCGTAAATCTTTGACTCTCTGAGGTTATCCACATGTCCGGCCACTCAAAATGGGCCACAATCAAGCATAAAAAGGGCGCGCTGGACGCGAAGCGCGGCAAGATTTTTACCCGTCTGATCAAGGAAATCACCATGGCTGCCAAGAGCGGCGGTGGCGACGTGGAAGGCAATCCGCGCCTGCGCACTGCTGTGGCTGCCGCCAAGGCTGAGAACATGCCTGCCGACAACATCAAGCGGGCCATCCAGCGCGGCACCGGCGAACTTGAAGGAGTGAGCTATGAAGAAATCACCTTTGAAGGCTATGGCCCCGGCGGCGTAGCGCTGTTAGTGGAAGTTACCACGGACAATCGCAACCGCACCGTGAGTGAAATCCGCCATGCCTTTACCAAGGGCGGCGGAAACATGGGTGAAGCCGGCTCGGTCTCATGGATGTTCCAGAAAAAAGGATCCATCGTGGTCTCCAAAGCCAAGACCAAAGAAGATGATTTGATGAACATTGTGCTTGAGCAGGGCGGTGACGACCTGAGCGACGACGGCGAGAATTGGGAAATTACCACTGCTCCTAACGCCTTTGAAACCGTCCTGGAGGCGGTAAAGAAATCGGGCGCCGAGGTGGTGCATTCTGAAATCGGCATGATTCCGCAGAACTATATGAAGCTGGAAGGCGCAGCCGCCAATTCGATGATCCGCCTGCTGGAAACGCTGGAAGATACGGACGACGTTCAGAACGTCTATTCCAACTTTGACGTTGACCAGAAGACGCTGGAAGAAGTTAGCTAAGCCAAAGCCAGTCGCGAAAATTGAAAGGCGGTCCCAATCGGATCGCCTTTTGCTTTTCCCAAACTTCAGTGATGATCGTGATCGCCGTGACCATCCCCGTGGCCATGTCCGGCTCCGTGATCATCGCCACCCTCGCGTCCGCCGGTTTTTCCCAGATGCACGAAGCGGGCTACTGAAGGCACTCCCTGCTCATTCAGAATAAACAGCAGGTAATATCCCGGAGGCGCCAGGTTGCCGTTGGCTGGTGCTTTTGCATGTAGCACGCCATACTCCGCCGTGAAGGTCAAACCGACCAGGCGTTGCTCCATGTCAAACGCATGCGTCACCGCGCCCGCGCGCACCAGGACAACGGACTTAATCTTCGCAGCGTCAGGGCTGTGCACCTGAAAGGGAGCGCCGTATGTAATCGATCCTGGCGACACCTGAGTAATCACGGGTCGTGTGGCTGGCGTGCCATTGCTGTTGAAGAGATACGGCGGCGAGTAAATCTCCATGTGCGGCTCATAGACTTTACGCTGCGGATTGCCGCCCAGCGCCAGCACAGTTGCATCCGGAAGAAGCAGGGTATTGGAGTGATACACACGTGCGAACGCCATGGTGCTTCCCGAACTGAAAGTGTTGCTGACGGGATTATAAAGCTGCGCCTCCAGCACACCTGTCGTGGGATCTTCGTCCACGGTTGAACCTCCTGAAGTCAGCACCTTGCCATCCGGCAGGATCGTTGCGTTCATTTGTATGCGCGGCTTCACCATTTTTGGGCCGTTCACCCACTGCGGATTCGCTGCTGAAAGGTCGATCAACTCCGTGGTATCCGTGACACTGCCGCCACCCGGGCCGCCGCCCAGGATCATGGCCACCGGTTTAAAGTTGTTGGCTGGAGTAAGCGGCAGCAACACAGAAGTGCCATAGTCGCGACTCTGGCCAAACTTGGTTGTGGCCACGGCTGTCCAGGTCTTAGTGGCCGGATCAAACATCTGCGAATCGGGGTTCGCGCCATCCTCAAACACCTTGCCATTGGGCAGCAGGTGCTCGCGGGGATAAAGCGGCGGACCGGAAAAAACTGTGCCCGCGGCAGTCCAGGCTCCGCCTTTGAAAAACTGGACGGTCGTATTGACCGCGCCGCTGGTATCGTTCAGCCCGGAAAGCACCATGGCGGAGCCGTCGCCCAGCATAGTACCCGTGGGATACCATCGCCCGCCACTCATGTTCGGCCCATTCACAAATGTTTCCGTCGCGGGATTGAACATCGCGGTCTTGGGATAGCCAAGAAAGTTGTCGTACTTCAGCGTGCCGCCAAGGACAAACGGCCTGCCATCGGGCAAAATCACCATACCGTTGCAGAACATGTCCCAATCGATCAGAAACGTCTTTACCGTGTCTGGTCCCGGACTCCAGACTGCCGCGTGCAATATCTTGTTGTCAGGATCGTTCCCGGAACCAGCGATAATCAGTACCTTGCCGGTATGCATCAGCGCGACGTGCACTGGATTGATCGGCATGAGCAGAGGGAGCGTATCCCAACGGCCATTCTGGTGCGGTGAGGGCTCTGCAAATGCCCGTACGCCCACTTTTTCATGCTGCATCTCAGCCGGTTCGATGAAGGGCTTTTGCGCTTCCGTCTTCTGTCCTTGCGATTCTTTCTGCTTCGCGTCTTCGCTTTGTGCGAACACCGCAACCTGCATTGCGACGAACATTGCTAAGACTGATAAACATAACTTGGTTTGAAGCCTGCTCGCAGGCCGGTCAACCGCAGCGGCAGGGTTAACAGCATTGGCAGGGGTGTAAATGGAAGTGGCAACAAACGACAAAGTGGACATGGAAAGGCTCCTCTCGAGCTTGGCTTGGGGCCGGTTTGTCCTTGGTTGGGAACACGCAATGGAAACATGCTGCGTTCGCCGCGTCAAGTGCGATTCACCTAAAAAAGCAAGGCACCGCCAAAATGAGGCGTAAAAGCGATGCTCTCGGTGGTCTTTTGCTCCCAAATCCGCGATGATCCGCGTTAACTTTACCAGAGCCGTCGGATGCTGTAAGTGTCAAACGCGGCGTCATTGCTGAGGATCGGGATGTTCTCTGCCTGGGCCTGGGCGATCAGTATACGATCAAAAGGGTCCTTGTGCGGTCCAGGAAGCAGCCCCGCGCGTACCGCGTGGTCGGTGGAAATCGACAAGGGTTCAAAGCGCTCCCGCGCAAGATAGCCCGCAAAGTCCGCCAGCAGATCGCCGGCGTCCGGCAGCTTTCCGATCCGGAATTTCGTCGCGATCTCCCAAGCCGAAGCGGAGCTTACAAGGACAGTATTACCCGCTCGCGCAAGGTGCTTCCTGGCGGACGCGGGCAGAGCGGGGTCATCGGTCAGCCACCAGAGGAGCGCGTGCGTATCGATCAGCAGCCGCATTTGCTTTTATTCCCAGCGCGCGATTTCTTCGTCTGCAAGAGGCTCAAAGAACTCAAGGCCAACGCGCAACTTGCCTCGCAACGCGCCCGGCTGACGACGGCCTTTTACATCGGCTATGGGGACCAGACGCACAACCGGCTCCGGCCCACGTGCGATCACAACCTCTTCTCCCTGGCAGGCCTGTTCTATCAGCTTCGAAAGGTTCGTCTTGGCTTCATGGATGGTAAAGGTCTTCATGAGTAATTAGCTAATATAGATTAGCTAATTTGGGAGTAGTGTGCAAGAGGAAATTCACACGCAACACACCCATTCAAATATGTTCACTTAAGGCGGCTTCAGAGACATGCCCGCACGTCATATTTGCTCGGCCCTCCCTGCCTCCATGTCTCGGGCGGTGGATTTTTTTGCCCTGCGGAAGCTCTATAATCCATTTCACGCCCGATGACCGAGCCCTCCACTCCGCTGATGCGGCAATATGCCGC
>JASLFF010000156.1 GCA_030150795.1 Terriglobales bacterium
TGCACCCGCGCGCTGAAATCTGCCCAGGGCTCAATGCCTTCCAGTGGCAGCTTTCCATCCGCCCACCGCCCAATCACAACTTCAAAGATTTGCTGAAATGTTTTGAACTGCTCGGGCCGCGTCTGCGCATCTCTAAACGCCTGATGCATTCTTTGGATATCGGAATCGCTTTCGATTAACTCCGGCAGAGTCCGTTCCATTACCGCCTCAGCCTGAAACTCATCGAATTCCGGCAGAACGATTGGTTCAGGCCAGGGAAGGTCTGCGCTTTTATAGGCTTCGCCCACAATCCGCGCGGTCTCACGTTGCCGCACTCGCGGCCCGGAGTATACGCGGTCAAAGCCAAGCTTTAGTCCCGCCCAATACTCGCCCAGCATGCGGCTTTGCTGTTCGCCTTTGGCGGAAAGCTTGTCGTAATTGCGCTCAAGAAAAGATGCTTGACCGTGTCGGACCAGGAAAAGGCTGCTCATTGCGGAATTGAAAAGCTCGAATGCCGAAGGATATCACGCACGTTGCGTCCATGCGAACCGCTGAGGGAGCGTGGTATTCCGAACATGCGCTAAGGCTTTTTCTCCTCCGGACTTGCCTGTGAATTTGCGCCGGCTGCCGGTACCGTGGCGTTGCCGTTCGCGGTACCAATCAGGCCATTGTTTGTATCGCGCACAGCCAAGCGCAGAAGATACTCTCCCGGCGGGAGTTCGAGAGTCTGGTTGCAGGGAAAGATCGCTTTCATTACTCTCTGGTACTGTTCCGGCGCAAGCGCGGCATTGAATGTGTTTCCCTGGAGCTTTATTGATTCGCCGGCTTTCGAGTACGCGCGGACTCCGCAGTCCACTGCTGCATGCTGCAGTCCATCTGCCTTCAGCTCAAACCCAATAGCGTGGGCATCAACGCCAAAGTTGATCTGGATTTTGTTTCCATTTTGCGCCGATGGAGGAAGCACAATCGCCTGAAACGGCAACGCGGTAGAGATGGGATTGTTGATATCCAGCGCGCTTCCCATATCGATGGCCAGAATTTTAGGGTCCTGCTTGGCATATTCCTTGGGTTCAACCGCGTAAAAGCCCTGGCGGTAATGCAGCTTAACCCCAGGCCGGTTGACCTTGACGGCAATTCGGCGGAAGCGGCCGTCCCAGTCTTTGTTTTCCGGATAGTATCCCAGCGTGTAATAGGTTGATCCGTCTTCCATGCTGTCGCGAATGGCCCGATTCAGATCGTTGGTGTTATAGAACGCCTTGCCGCCGGTTTGTTCAGCAACTGAATTCATAGTCGAGTGCGAATTCATAGCAGTTTCGCTCGCGTTGCTGATTTCCGATGCCTGAGCTGACCCTCCAAGCCCGTTCCTGATTGCGCCCCGAGCACTGTTGCCCAGATAGTTGCCATTGCTGTCAGTATTGCTCAACTGCGAATAAACGTCATGATTGCCCACGGCGCCCGCATCGATTGGATAAACCGCCACTTGGGCATTTGCCAACAGATCAGAAGCGTGGTTGATCTCGCCTTGATAGTTTTTTACAAGTGGCAACTGTGACGCCTGAAGACTGCTGCTGTTACGGCCTGTGGGGTCCGGGTCTGTTGGAAAAAGATAAGCAGGAAAAGCCTCAGAAACCCAGATCAAATTCTTGCGTCCGGGATAGCCGGAAAGGTTGCGGGCAAGAGCGCTCAATTGTTCAATGGTCAAGCGAACGCGCTCGTCCATTTGGTTGATGGCCTGGTCCTGGCCAAAGCGAAGGACCTGCTGCAACATCGCCTGCGGCATAGCGTCCAGCGTGGCAGGCGGAAGATCAAGGGCATTTGAACTCTCAGAGCGAGCGCTCACCGCATTAAACTTGGTTTTCTTTATCACCTCTTTCAGCAATGCTGGATCAACGGTAAAGTCCTGCAACATGCGCAGCTTGGTTCCCATGGCGTAAACAGCAAGCGGCTGCCCCGCAGGCAGCTTCTCCAGAAACTTGAGCATCTGTTCTCGCGCATATTTCTGGTTCGCATTGGTTACGTTGATTCCATCCAGCAACAGGACGTTTAAGGCGCTGTTGGTTTTGAATCGGGGAATATTGGTAATGCGATTGGCCGGCAGCGTAGCCGGAGCCAGCACGGCCGGCTGTCCCTGTGGGCCCTGCTGAAAGTTGAATATTCGGATCTTCTGCGGCTGGTTTTCTTCCTGCAAAATAAAATCATCAGGCTTTAGATCGGCAACCGGAACTCCTTTGTGATCGAGCGCAATCACATCCACCACCACCAGCCTGGTCTTTACTTTCAAAACTGCGGCAGTGCCTTCCACCTGCGCCGGTTGCGTTTGATCTGGATTGGGAGCAGCGGCTTGAGGCGCGGTGGCAGCTTCTCCGCCGGCAGGCGCTGCGCTCTGTTGCGCCAGTGTTACCGCCGCAAACCCCAGCGCCAAAACAAGAATACGAACAATGTTGCGTGAAGAACCGCCCATGAATGCTTCTCCCCCGATAACGGCCTGAACTGCTGGTTTAATATAGCTGACTCGGATATGTTTCGTTCGATGATTCTTAACGCGAGCGCGGACTCATTGCTCAGAATTCAGTTTTCCAGCGTGTCCTCAAGGGACACCATGCCGGGCGGACCGGAGCCGATTTAGAGGACGAAATGAGATAACAACCGCTTCTAATGTTTGATGGCAGGCAGGTGAAATTCAACGCCATTGGCCGCGTTGGCCTCCTCCGTTGCTGAAGCGTCAATATTGGCAAGCGGATATTTGTGCGCGGTTTGCTCACTGAAGATCCACAAAGTCTGGCCCGCGATAGCGTAACTTTTGGCCGTGATGCGATGGCCGTCGTTAAACACGAAAATCGTGGCTGCGGCTGGTTCCTTTGCGGATAAATTTTCTCCTGAATTGGCGCGGGCACGGTCGTCATAGTAGCGTCTGTTTTCTTCGCTGCGCAGATCGGCCACTTCATCAGTGAGCTGCTGGACTTGCGATACAAGCTCCGAGTTGCCATTGTCAGTGTTCACGACAACAGGCTGCTGCACCGGTGGAGGATAGCTGTAATTATCTCCGTAGTAGCCGCCATAGAAGCCGGGATAGTAGGGAAAGAAAGGTGCTCCCAGGAAAAAGCCGCTGCTGAAAAAGAACGGGGAGCATGCGAATCCGAAGCAGCCATTGAAGAACACGTGATTGTGAAAATGGTTATGAAACCCGAACGGACGGCTTACGAAGACGTGGTTGCTGGATACAAAAGTCCGCGATGAGAATGTCCGCCCGGCTGGAGCAAAAGATGAAAAACCGGTAGTCCGTGGGCCAAATGAGGTGAAGCCCGGAGCTGATCTGAACCCGCCAGGAGCTGTACGCACTCCCATCGGGCCTGCAGACCTGAATCCGCCCGACGGAGCGGACCTAAAGCCACCGCCCCCATGAAACGAGCCGCCACCACCGCCACGACCTGACATTCCGCGCTGTGCATAGAGTGAGGGAGAAATGAGAAGAGCAGCCGTACCCAGGACAACAAGCGCCGTAAGACGTTTCATAGAGGTATCCCAGTCCTTGGTTACTATTTTAGTCCTTTCGCACATTCGCTGAAGCAAGTATTTACCCAATGTTTTCAATCATCTGGTGCGGTTGACACGCGGAACTATAATCTTCCGCATGAAAAAACCCATATTGTTGCTGGTTGTTATTCTTTTATCCCTCACGGCATTTGCGCAGGCCAAAAAGCCCAAAGCGCCGGCTCCCCCGGTTTCCACGAACGTTTATCCGATACAAGAAGGTTACGTCGACGCCAATGGCGTGCTCATCTATTACCAGACTATTGGGCAGGGAACGCCTTTGATGATTGTGCATGGCGGACCGGGCGCTTCGCATGACTATCTATTGCCTTACCTGCTGCCGCTGGCGCGCGGCAACAAACTCGTCTTTATCGATGAGCGCGGCTCAGGCCGATCAGAAAAACTGGAAGACCCGACGCAATACACCGTGGAAAACATGGTGGAAGACGTGGAGAGTGTCCGCCAGGCGCTGCATCTGGGCAAGATCAGCCTTATGGGACACTCTTACGGCGGCGTGCTGGCCCAGGCCTATGCATTCAAGTATCAGCAGAACCTCACACACTTGATTCTGGGCGGGACGTTTTACAGCACCAGCGAGATGAACAAAGTGCTGGCTGAAGAAAAGCGCGGTATGCCTCCGGAAGCGCTGGTAAAGCTTGATGCTCTGGAGAAAGCCGGTCTCTTTAATAAGGGCAAGGACTGGGAAAAAGGACGCTATCCGGACGACTACGCCAAGCTGGCGTGGGGCGATGGCTACTTTCCATATCTATACCAGCGGCGACCGGATGCGAATTACGATCCTGCATCGGGCAACACGTCGACGTCGTGGGACCTTTACCGCGAAATGTGGGGATCGGATGGAGAGTTCGTTATCGACGGGAATTTGAAGTCGGTTGAATACTTGGACAAGCTTTCCACCATCCATGTGCCCACGCTGCTGATCTGCGGCGACCACGATGAATCGAATCCCCGGCTCTCACGCACCATGCATGAAAAAATTGCGGGATCAAAACTGGCAATTATGCCGCAGTCCGGCCATATGGCATTTGTGGACCAGCCGAATCTTTACATCAAGACGGTATCGGAGTTTTTGAAAGGGAAGTAGGACGTCATACGAAAGCCAGAAAAGATTGAAGACGGAGGGAGCATGTCAGACAACAAGACCAAAGCCACCAACGTGAGTGTGTCGGCGTTTATCGATGCGATCACCGACGCGGGACGGCGCGCAGACGCCAAGGCACTTGTAAAGTTAATGCAGAAAGCAGCGGGCGAGAAGCCGAAGATGTGGGGACCTTCCATCATAGGCTTCGGCAGCCACCACTACGTGTATGAAAGTGGACGCGAGGGCGACATGCCAGTGATCGCTTTTTCACCACGCAAGGCTGCAACAGTTTTGTACGGATTGAGCAGCTCAGAGGCGCTCCTCCCAAAACTCGGCAAGCACACCAGAGGCAAGGGCTGCATTTACATCAAGAAGCTTGCAGATGTGGACCAGAAAGTGTTGGAGGCTATGGCCGCCAAAGCCGTGGGCGGGCGTGCAAAATAGCGGAT
>JASLFF010000178.1 GCA_030150795.1 Terriglobales bacterium
CTCAGGCGTACTTTTCGCCGAAGGCGGATTCAATCCCAGATACTTCATCGCCATCTGCAAATCTTTCCACGCTTCTTTCTTCTGGCGCGGATCGCGCAGCAGATACGCAGGATGGTACGTCACCAATAGCTTGGAATCTCTGAAGTCATACCAGCGTCCGCGCAGGTTAGCCATGGAATCATTCACTGCCAGCAGGTTCTTGGCGGCAACTGCCCCCAGCGCAACGATGACCTTCGGCTTGATTACGTCAATCTGCCGCATCAGGAAGGGCGAGCACGTATCGCATTCATCTTTTTCTGGCGTGCGATTGCTGGGCGGCCGGCACTTCACCACATTGGCGATGTAAACATCTTCGCGCCTGATTCCCATGGCGGAAATCATATTGTTCAAGAGCTGCCCCGCGCGTCCGACAAAAGGCTCGCCCTGCGCATCTTCGTCCGCGCCAGGGCCTTCGCCAACAAACATCAGGTCGGCATTCACGTTGCCTACACCGAATACCAGGTTGGTGCGCCCTTTGTGCAGCCGACAACGTGTGCAGTCACCAATGTCTTCGCGAATCAGTTTTAGCGCTGAAGGCTTGTCATTGATGACGGGCGGCAATGACGGCGAAGCTTGGGTCTTCATCAGTACTTTTTCAGGAGTGCTCTCAGGCAACGGCTGCAATGCCAGTTCAACGTTCGGATCGACTGGCTGGCGATAGAAATCATGAATGCCCATCTCTTTGTAATACTTCACGCGGGCGGCAAGATTTTTCTTGGTTTGCGGATCAAGAGGCTTGGGCATCTTGCAAGCAAAAATAAATGGTTAAGAAAAAGAAGTAAATGGGCCGAGGGCGATTTTCACTTGTTTTACTGCAGGCGCATGGCTTCTAATAGATATTACCTGGAGGCTATCAAGCACTGTGGGCACCACTACCAAATTGACGTTTGACGAATTCCAAAAGCTGCCCGAGCGGGAAGGAGCGATTTATGAACTGGATGAGGGTGAGCTTCTAATGGAACCATCGCCTGCTGTCCGGCATAACCTGATACGCCAGCGCATCGCGCTCAAACTGATGCATTTTGTCGAGTCCAAACACCTGGGTATGGTGCTTGAAGAAATGGATTTCCGGCTCTCACCTGACACCGTCCGCAATCCTGACGTGGCTTTTATTACCGCAGAGCATGTAAAGAAGATCGATCTGGACCGCTCCCCGGTAGATGGCGCTCCCGCATTTGCTGTCGAAGTCATCTCACCCAGCAACAGCGCTCAGGATATGGCAAAGAAGACGCAGCAATATCTCCAGGCTGGCTGCAATACTGTCTGGACTGTCTATCCCAGTCTGCGCTTCGTGGAGGTCCACTCGGTTTCCGGAACCCGCCAGGTTCGAGCGCCCGAGCTGCTACGGGAGGAAAATCTATTCCACGGATTTTCTTTGTCATTGAGCTACATTTTTGATGGGGAGGAGTAGCTCTACCGCGCTGGCAAACCGTGAGTTTGCCTTTTCTCGGCCTTCACCCTTAACACGGCGTCCAGCACTCGATGCGCCACTTCCCACTTGCTCGTCTCCGGCACGGTCTCAGCGCCTGCATGCGTAAGGATAGTTACGGCATTGCGCTCGGAATCGAAGCCAATCCCTGGCTGCGACACATCGTTGAGCACGATAGCGTCCAGCGACTTGCTTTCCAGCTTCTTGCGCGCATGGGCAAGCACATCATTGGTCTCCGCGGCAAAGCCAACAATGATGCGGCTGCCTTTCTTTGGGCCAAGTTCAGCCAGAATATCGGTGGTCGGCTCAAGTTCAAGCGTCATCGGGCCTTTGCGCTTGATTTTTTCATCAGCAGCCGCTCGCACAGTGAAGTCGGCGACGGCTGCCGCCTTGATCACGATGGTTGCGCGGTCAAAATGGGCCATCACGGCGTCACGCATCTGTTGCGCGGTTTGCACCTGAATCACTTCAGCCGACGACGGCGGCTTCAGTGCCGTTGGCCCGGAGATCAAGATGACTTTTGCTCCGCGTCGCAATGCAGCTTCTGCCAGCGCATAACCCATCTTGCCGCTTGATCGATTCCCGATGTAACGCACCGGATCAATCGGCTCGCGCGTGGGCCCGGCAGTAATCAGCACGGTTTCACCTGCCAGGTCCTGCTCCGCCTTCAAGGCCTTAAGCACAGCAAGGACAATGGTCTCATTCGCCGCCAGGCGCCCTGCTCCCACCATGCCGCAAGCCAGATAGCCGCTGTCCGGTTTGACCACCGTCACTCCGCGCGACTTCAAGGTTTCAATGTTCGCTTGCGTCGCGGCGTTTTCCCACATGTTTACGTTCATGGCCGGCGCAATCACCACAGGCGCGGTGGTAGCGAGAAAAAGTGTCGTGAGAAAGTCGTTGGCTTCGCCATGGGCGAATTTAGCGATCACATCGGCGGTAGCGGGTGCAACTACCAGCGCATCAATCGCCTGGGCCACCGCGATGTGTTCAACGGCAGAATCAATATTGGGTTCTTCAGCGCCTGCGCCGAAAAGATCGGTAATCACCTTCTCTCCGCTGAGCGCGGCAAAGGTCAGCGGACGGACAAACTCTTGTGCGGCGCGGGTCATCACCACCTGCACGCGAATGCCGCGGTCCTGCAACAGGCGGACTAGTTCAGCCGCCTTATAAGCGGCAATTCCTCCGGCAACTCCCAGCGCGACCTTCATAGTAAAAATTGTAGCCTGCTTGTAAATAGAGTCATAGTGGCAGGGTTGGGACGCTTTTTTCTTTTTTGTGTAATCCCGACACTGAGCGTTCTTTGCGAAGGGGAGGGAACCCTATAGTAACAATCGAGCTTGGGTTTGAGATGACTGGCTCACTACAGAATAAAGGGACGTTACACCTTCCAGGCAAGACCACGGCCTTAAAACGTGGCCAGAATGTCCCTGATTTTGTCTTCCATGTTGGCCTTCAGGCATTTCCCAGCCGTGGCCAGATATTGTTTTTCCGCCGCCGAAGGCGGCTTTCCGGAACGCCGGATGCGCTCTCCAAGGACAATGGCCTGCAACTGGTCCACGGACTGCTCTAGGCGGTCATTGATCAGGATGTAGTCATAATTTGGATAATTCTCAATTTCGCGACGGGCCTCATCCAGTCGACGACGGATGACGTCTTCTGCCACAACGTTTTCACTCTGGCTGCGCTTTCTCAGGCGCGATTCCAATTCTGCCCTGCTCGGAGGCAATACAAAGATGCTCACCGCGTCCGGCATCTTCTTCTTGACCTGGCGCTCGCCCTGCACGTCGATATCAAGCAGCAAGTCATGGCCAAGCTCTTCCGCATGCTGCAGGACTGATCGCGCAGTCCCATAGTATTTGTCGAAAACCTGCGCGTACTCAAGAAAAGCGTCGCGCGCAATCATGGCTTCAAATTCCTCGCGCGGGATGAAGTGGTACTCGCGGCCATCCTGCTCGCTGCCGCGCGGTGGGCGCGTGGTGTAAGAGACAGAAAATTCCAGGTTCGGCACGTACTGGCGCAGTTCGTTCACCAGCGTGGTTTTGCCGGAACCTGAAGGCGCGGAGATGATGTATCGGATGCTGCTCATTCCAGGTTTTGTACCTGTTCGCGGCATTTCTCAATCTCCGACTTCATCAGCAACCCCAGCTCGGTAATGCGTAGTCCTTCGCCAGCCACGCCGCTAGTTTT
>JASLFF010000211.1 GCA_030150795.1 Terriglobales bacterium
ATCAGGCGGCTATAAATTTCGTCGGAAAGCACCATAATGTCGCGATCGCCGATCGCCGCGGCAATGTCTTTCACGTCCTGCTCGGTCACCACGCTGCCGGTGGGGTTGTGCGGTGAATTCAGCACAATCAGCTTGGTGCGATCGGTAATCAGGTCAGCCAGTTCGTTGGGATCCAGGCGAAAATCTTTTTCTTCCCGCATCTGCAGTGGAACTGGTGTGGCGCCGGTGAAGTTAATCAGAGATTCATAAATAGGGAATCCCGGGTTCGGATAGATAACTTCATCGCCTTCTTCCACCAGCGCGGTAAAGGTGAAATAAATGGTCGGCTTGCCTCCGGGCACGATTACCACTTCGTCCGCGGTTACCGGCACACCATGAGTGCGTGTAACTTCCGCGGCCACGGTTTCACGCAACGCCGGCAATCCTGCCGATGGCGTGTAATGCGTGTAGCCCTTGTGTATGGCATCTACTCCAGCTTCAATCACGTTAGCCGGTGTATCAAAATCCGGCTCACCGATCTCCAGGTGGATGATGCTTCTGCCTTGTGCCTCAAGCGCGCGGGCTTTGGCCAGAGTTTCAAACGCGGTTTCCGTTCCCAGGCGGGCCATACGTTTGGCCAGCCGCAATTCTGTTGGGGTAGTAACTGGGGTCATTTTTATCTCTTTTATGAAATCAGATTATTCGTTGACCGCTTGTTCCTGGCTTTGCGATCGCAACACGTGCGCCACTGTGTAAGGCACGCGTCGTTGGGGTTCCTGGAAGTTGCGTACCTGTAGGTCGCCCAGCAGGCCCAGCGCCAGCATCTGCCCGCCAAACACGATCAGCACAGCGGCGGAAATCAGCAAGGGACCGTGCTCGCCCATTACGCTGATGTGCCAGATCAACTTCGATAGCATCATCCAGAAGGCAATGCCCATTCCGCCTAGCAGTGAAAGCATGCCCACCGTGCCAAACAGGTGCAGGGGGCGATACATATATTTCAGCAGGAAGCGGATGGTGATCAGGTCAAAGAAAACGCGGAAGGTGCGGGAGATGCCGTAATGCGAATTGCCCTTGGGCCGCACAATATTCTTGATAGGAATTTCGCAGATCGATGCGCCATACCATGACGCCAGCGCCGGGATGAAACGGTGCAGTTCGCCATAAAGCGGAAGCTGCTGGATGATCTCGCGCCGGTACGCCTTATAAGTGGTGCCAAAGTCGTGAATCTGTACACCGCTCAGCTTTGACATGGCCCAGTTGGCAATCCGCGACGGGATGCGGCGCATTACAAAGTTGTCTACTCGCTCTTTGCGCCAGCCGCTTACCAGGTCATAGCCCTGTTCCAGCATTTCCAGAAATTTTGGGATATCTTCAGGATCGTGCTGCAGATCGCCATCCATGGCGATCACAAATTCACCCTGTGCGTGCGCGAATCCTGCCGCCAGCGCTGAGGTCTGGCCAAAGTTGCGGCGCAACTTGACTACCACTACGCGGCTGTCAATCGTCACAATCTCCCGCAGCAGCTTGTACGTGCGGTCAAGGCTGCCATCGTCAACAAATACCAGTTCGAACGTGTCTCCCGTTGCTTCCATGACGGCCTTAAGCCGGTCATAAAGCGCGGTCACGCTTTCTTGCTCGTTATGAAACGGGACTACGATGGAAAACTTCGGCATATCTTTCTAAAATTATACATCCGTTGTTTGCGCCTTGAGTACCTCAAAATACGTGAAAAGAAGGCGGGTTCCCTTAATGTTTACTGTCCCATTATCTATACTTGCCCCGGATTTTTACGGTACGGTCCAATTCGTCCACAACCTCAAGAATTTTGAGCCGTAAATCCTTGTCCAGGGCGGCGGTGTTCAGGAAGTCGTGGACCTGCTTTTGCGCCGCCGCCGACTGCTGCCCGCCGATGAACGCATTCAGCCATGCCAACATAAAAAAGATCTTCCGTTCGCGTTTTACCTGCGGCAGGGCATCCAGTGCCGGACCAAGATAGGGAAGCGTAAGGTCAGATTGGTTCCACCAGTTAAAACTGCCCAGGCTGATTTCAACCCAGTCTTCCGGGCGCGCCGTGTCATGCAGGTATTCGTCGAAATAGTGTTTTTTGGTTTCCGCGTCCGGTAGCGCAGCGGCTGCCATGTAGGCATATTTCTTGCCGTCGCCAGAGGGATCGCGCTTTTCTTCCGCTGCCAATATCGCCTCGGCGTCAGGATCGTTCTGCGCGATTAATGCTTCAACGATGCTCCATCGATCCAGCGGACGCAGCTCTACTCCTGGGACGGTTAGCTTGCCGCTTAGCATGTCTTTGAGCTGGCCACGAGCTTTCTCGGTCTCAGCTACGCCGCGCAGCGCACGAAACAAAGTGATGCGCATGTCCTGCGATGGCGATTGGAGCATCTGCTCAGAGGCAAGAGATTCCATTTTGGGCGCAAGCTGTCCGCGGACTTCCGGGCTTACGTATCGATGCAATGCCGCGATCGTCCGCCCTATGATGCTCTGCGCAAGTGATTCGTCTTTTTCTGTGGGAAGATTTTTTAGCGCCAGATCAACGTATTCTCGCGGATCCATCTCGGCTTCGCGGACGGAATCCCACAGCGATCCCCAGAGCAGAGTGCGCTGGAAGACGTCGTTGATGTTTCCCAACTCTGCCATCACCGCTTTGCGGCTTACAGGATCAAGCAGGAATCGCCCGTAAGCTTCGTCCTGATAATTTGCAAAAACATAATGCGGACAAGCTCCGCCTTTTCCGGTAATAAACTCTGTCTTTGCCGTCTTCCATTCAATCCGCGTTTGCGTCTCTGTCTTTCCGTAATTCACCAGGATCTTTGTTGCAATGGGCCACAAGCCGCCTTCGCCCAGCACGTCTTTTTGCTCGACAGCGATGCGTGCCGCCGTCAAATCACCCTTTGTCCCACATCTCCAAGTCACGTCTACCTGCGGCATGCCTCTGCGCTTGATCCACGCATCAGCCCACGGACCCAGCGGCTTCTTTGACGTTCGCTCCAGTGCTTTGACAAGATCGTTCCACTCCGCGTTGGCGTAAGCATGTTCTTTCAAATAAAGCCGCAAGCCGTCGCGGAAATGGTCCTCACCAACCACAAATGCCAACTGCTTGATGACTCCGGGCGCTTTGGAATAGACGATTGCTCCATAGGCCGACTTGGCATCCTTCAGGTTGGGAATGTCCTGATAGATCGGTGTGGTGCCTTGCGTGGAATCAATGGCATAGGCCGCGGGCTTGATCGCCTGATAAAAACGCTTCCACACATTCTCATTCGGCTTGAGAGAATTCAGCGCGTGGTACGCCATGTATTGCGCAAAGCCTTCTTTGAGCCATAGATCGTCAAACCAGCGCATGGTCACCAGGTCGCCAAACCATTGGTGCGTGAGTTCGTGCAGTAGCAGAATGTCGCGATTGAG
>JASLFF010000219.1 GCA_030150795.1 Terriglobales bacterium
AAAGTGCGCGCTGGATTCGCCGCGCCCGTACCAGTCGATAATGGCTCCGTCGATTCCACGGCTCAGCATGTCATTTACCTGCTTTTGCACCTGCACAAGGTCACTGGAGACGTACCCCACATTCATGTGGTCGCCAAAGCCAAACCAGGGAAGCAGATGGGCGTAAATTTTGGCTGTGGAACCAGGATAGAGCAGGCTGCGGATGGGCGCTTTGCTGATGTTGGTGGCCCCTAAATTGTTGTTCGTCTGCGTGGCAAAGCTATTGGCTGCGCTGGTATTGTTTGCCGTCTCTGCGGCAAGGGTGGTGGTGGCTTTAAAAGCGGTCCCTGCTGACGCCAAAAGCGACGAGAAAACGAGCAGAACGGTGACACAAACAGCGTATACACGCACAATACACCCCCGGAATGCGTCGCCCCGGAAAAACGACGAAATGCGCCCACTAGAATGAATTTTTGGTGGTTCTTATTTCAGATGTTGTGCGGATTCTAGCCCAATTCGCCGTAACCCATATCCGCGAAAGCTCTAAGCTTTTCCCCATCATTTACCCTAGGGGACTACACAGAATGCCCGAGCAGTGCAGATTAGGGAACTAGGACACGTCCTGATGGACCAGGCACAGGCGGGTTTTTGCCAGAGCAACGGACGGAAAGAAACTTGCGTCTAAACAAACCTGGGACATAGGATGACGTTTGCATCTGGAATGCGACCGGATGAGAAAGGGCTTATGAGCGCTCAACCCAAGACTGAGTCTGCTGCAAAGATTCCCCAGGAAATCAATACCAAGTTAAGATCGCTGGCGCACGATCTCAGCAATTCCGTTGAGACCATTATGCAGGCTTCTTACCTGCTGGCCCAATCCAGTTTGGATGAAAATGCCAAGAAGTGGGCGGATTTGATCGACAAAGCCAGCCGGGATTGCGCCAAAATCAATCGGGACATTCGCGACATTCTAAAGGCCAGCGCCTAGGCTCCCGCTCCCCGTTCTCTATCAGCGGCTAGGCGACTCGCCGGGATGGAGCATTTGCCCGCAAAAAGTCCTGGGCGTTACGATAGCCTTCCAGTGTCCCCACATCCATATAGCTCTCACCTGCAAACTTGCCCCGCACCGGATTACCGGCGGTGATAAAGGCGTTCAGCAGTTCCCCCAGATAATTGTCGGCCCGGTGGCGGGATTCCCACAGCAGTCTCAGCCGATGGAACGCCTCTCCGCGTATGGTCACAGCACCCCAGATCCAGTGCGATCGCGGATTTGCTTTCTTTACCTGGACTTCCTGAACATAGCCTAGATCGTCACAGATCACCGCATCAAAGACTGACGGATTGGCCACGGGAAAGAGCACCAGATTGCATTCCGCTCCGCTCGGCGCCAGGGCCGGCGCATAAGCGTTCTCAGGAAACCAAATGGTATCTGGCAGGCCGATCAGGACTTGATCATGCCAGCGTGCAAATGGCTCGGCACGAAAAAGCGCGTCGCATAATCCCAGAGGCTGCTGCTGGACCACGTAGAAAATCTCTGCTGCGTAATCGCGCTCAGCGTAGTACTTCACAATGTCAGTCTTTTCCGCGGAAATGACCATGCAGATCTGGCTGGCCCCGGCGGCAATCATTCGCTCCACCAGATACTCTGAGACAGCTTTGGGGCGCTCCACGCCGTTGACCATGCGCGAACCCACCGGCAGCAGCTCTTTGGAACAGCCCAGCGGCTGAATGCGTTCTCCAGCGCCGGCGGCAGGTATGATTCCGATCATTGTGCTACCTCTTTCTTCATGGATGCGTTCACGCCGGAACGCGCTTGTTCGAGATATTGCAGAAGCTGTCTTGCGCGAACATTGCCAGTGTGCTCGTCGAGCGTCCGCTGCCGGGCACGGGCCGCCATGGATTGCAACTGGCTATCCGGGGAACTAAGAGCAGCTTCCACGTCTTCCGGGCCGGCCACGACCTGAAGCTCGTTTTGCAAATCGAAAAATGTTTCCAGCCCTTCCCATGAGTCGGTAATCAGCGGCGCGCCGCAGGCGGCAGCTTCAAAGAAGCGTCCTGAGGGGCACCAGCCGTTCGCTGCCATTTCACCGCGCGTAATATTCAGCGTGAGCCGGGAAGACGAATAAAAGCTGGAATGATCGGCTGGCGCAACATGTTCCATGCGGCGAACGTTTTCCGGCCATTCCCAGTTCCAGGGATACAACGACCCGGCGAGGAGAAATAACTTCTCCGGATGGCGGCGCGAAGGCTCCAGCAGCAGCGCGTCTACTTTGGCCTGGCGGTCGGCTGAATATGTCCCCATATAACTCAGGTCGCATTGGAACTTTTTGATCGCGGCGACCCGGCAATAATCGTCGGGATCAACGCAGCCATAAAGAGGTCTTACCATCCGCGCGTGATAATCATCTTCCAGCTCTGACAGGACTTTTCCGCCGGTAAATGAAAGCACCAGATCAAATTCCTGAATCTGGTCGACTTCCAGATACTCGACTTCGCCGTGACGCAAATGATTCAGCGTTACTGGAGTGTCCAAATCGTAAAAAACACGCAAAGGTCTGCTCAGATCCAATATCTCGTCATTGATGCGGCGGCCTTGCGGCAAGAAGCTGGCGGTAATTACGACGTCAGAATCGGCAGCCGCTGTAAGTGCGCGGTCGCGGACTTCTGACCATTCTGGGTATAAAGTGAGTTCGCAATAATCGCAGGAATCAAAATCGCGGCGCGAGCTGTAGTAGGGAACATCCTTCTCAAAAAAGTGGACTTGATGGCCAAGGCGGTCCAGCGCGCGGATAATGGCGCGATAAGGCGTAGCATGCCCGTTGCCCCACGAGGAGGAAAGTGTCAGGCCAAAAACAGTGATTTTCACTCGTCCAGGGTCCTTGCGCAGGATGAGAAACCCGCGATGGTGAGATGTATTTTGGGGCAGAGCTGTTGCAGGGCTCTGAAACCCCGAAGCGCAGAGAGGGGGCCCTATAGCAACCATGCTCTTCAGGGCGAGCCCGGACGGCACGCAAGTACCCGGCCATCGAACATGATCTGCGAAAACACTTTTTCGGTGGCTGCCAACAGGGATCATCGCTGCGCTCGGGATTGGAGAATGCACGGAGCGCTCTTACCGCTGCATCCGCCGCGGAAAGGGTTTACACTGCGGGATGATGAGCGAGCAACGGCAACCAGACTCTCAGTCGCCCGGGCAAGTTAACGCGAAGCCCTCCGCCAAGCCCGACCTTTCCAGCTATTGCCCTAATTGCGGTACCCAGATGCGCGACTCACGCTGCAAAATGGTGTGCAAGACCTGCGGCTTCTTTCTGAGCTGCAGCGACTTCTACTGAGTCCATGGAAATCGGCAATCTAACCGCTGCGGAAAAATACTTTGAGATCGAACGCAAAGCTGAAGTGGCTGTTCTCCGCATTGTTTCGTCCGATGGCACGAACAAGCTCGGGATGTCCCGCATCAGGGCTTTGCATCGGGCCGTGCAAGAATTGTCTGCCGAGGCCGAAAGTGGCGGCCTTGAGCGCCTCATCATCTCCGGCAACGAAAAATTCTTCTCTGCCGGCGCCGATCTAAATGAAATTTCGCAGCTTACGGCTGCGCAGGCCTTTGAGTTTTCACGCCAGGGACAAGCGCTCATGCAGGCCATCGATCAGTTTCCCTTGCCTGTGATTGCCGCCATTCGCGGCTATTGCATGGGCGGTGGCATGGATTTGGCGCTGGCCTGCGATTACCGCATTGCCGCGCCGAACGCGGTCTTTGGACATCGCGGTGCAAGCCTGGGCGTGATGACCGGCTGGGGAGGCACGCAGCGCCTGCCGCGCCTAATCGGCAAAGCGCGTGCCATGCAGATGTTTCTGCTGGCGGAGATGGTCAAGGAGGAAGAGGCGTTGCGGATTGGATTGGTGGATAGGATCGCGGACGATCCAATTACGCATGCGCTGCGATGCTTCCCAAGTGCCGCGAAAAATTCTCCGTAGAGACGTAGCACGCTACGTCTCAAGGCTAAATATGCCCTTTTGTTCTTGCGAAAGCATTTTCTGCTGAATCAGTGAAAATCCGTGTCATCCGTGTTATCAGTGGTAAGGTTTTTCAGCGGTAAGGTTTTGCTCCGCCGTTTGCGTGCTCTTTCTCCCCTCATTTAATCTAGATAGTTTGCCCAACTTCTATGGCCGATCAGATACCCAAGCTCCCTACAAAAATCGACGCCACCTCCACCCGCTTTGAAAAGAACATGCGCGCCATGGCGGAGCTTGTGGCCGCCGTCCGTAATGAGGAAGAAAAGATCCGCCTCGGCGGCGGCGAAAAGGCCATCGATTCACAACACGCCAAAAAGCGTCTGACTGCGCGCGAGCGCATCAACCTGCTCATTGATCGCGATACCGAATTTTTTGAGCTTGGGCTTTATGCCGCCTATGAAATGTATGAAGAATGGGGCGGCGCGCCTTCGTCCGGAGTGGTCACCGGACTGGGACGCGTGCATGGACGGCTGTTCATGCTGATCGTGAATGACGCTACGGTCAAAGCCGGGGCGTTCTTCCCCATGACGGCGAAAAAGGTGATCCGGGCGCAGAACATCGCCATTGAAAATCATATTCCCACGATCTACCTGGTCGATTCTGCCGGTGTATTTCTGCCGCTGCAGGAAGATGTCTTTCCCGATACAGACGATTTTGGCCGCGTCTTTCGCAATAACGCGGTAATGTCCGCCATGGGAATTCCGCAGATCACGGCCATTATGGGCATGTGTGTGGCCGGTGGCGCGTACCTGCCGGTGATGTGCGACACCATATTGATGACAGAAGGCAGCGGGCTTTTCCTGGCCGGACCAGCGCTGGTTCAGGCCGCAATCGGCGCTAAGTACACGGCGGAAGAACTGGGCGGCGCGCAGATGCACGCGCAGATTGCCGGCACCATCGATTATCGCGAACCCAACGATCACATCTGCCTGGAGCGCATACGCTCGGTCGTCAGCAAGCTAGGCCATAAGCCGGGCGCGCCGTTTAATCGAGTGAAAGCCGAACCTCCAGCTTACGCGGCGGAAGAGATTTACGGCATCTTTGAAGCCGACGGTATGCGCCCGTACGACATGAAAGAAATCATTGCGCGGATTGTTGACGGCGCGAAGTTCGATGAGTACAAGGCCGAGTACGGCAAGACTGTAATCTGCGGGCTGGCGCGCATCGGCGGATTCGCCGTGGGCATTGTGGCCAACCAGGCGTCGCCCGCGCAGCAGACTGATCCTTCATCCGGCGCAAAGCGCGTGGAGTTTGGCCGCGTGATCTATGCGGAAAGCGCGGAGAAGGCAGCGCGCTTCATCATGGACTGCAACCAGAACCTTGTGCCGCTGATTTTTCTGCACGACGTGAACGGCTTCATGGTGGGCCGCGACGCCGAGTGGAGCGGTATTATCAAAGCCGGAGCCAAGATGGTGAACGCTGTGGCCAATTCCGTGGTGCCCAAAATTACGGTCATCATCGGCGGATCATTTGGCGCGGGACATTATGCCATGTGCGGCAAGGCCTACGATCCACGATTTGTCTTTGCATGGCCTTCTGCCCGTTATGCCGTCATGAGCGGTGCGGCGGCTGCAGGAACGCTGGTGGAAATCAAGATCAAGCAACTGGAACGCGGCGGCAAAAAGCTGAGCGAACAGGATCGCAAAGAGCTTTTCGACGCCACCAAAGCCACCTATGACCACCAGACCGATCCGCGTTACGGCGCGGCGCGGTTGTGGATCGATAAAATTATTGATCCCATGGAGACGCGCCAGACGTTGATTACAGCACTGGAGGCGGCAAGCCTGAATCCGGAGGTGAAGGAGTTTAAGGTGGGGGTTTTGCAAACTTTGTTTGGTGAAATCCCGAGCTAAGCGAGGGAACCCTACCTTATCTATGATGTGATCGTCGACATTAAGGTGTTCGTGATTATAGGGATCTCTCGCTGTGCTCGAGATTTCAGAAAGAACTCCGCGCCTCCGCGGTGAATGAGAATTTGGGTTTTATGTCAAACCAAGTAAAAATCATCGAATGCCCGCGCGATGCCTGGCAAGGCCTGAAGGGCCAGATTCCCACGGCTGTCAAAGTCCAGTATCTGCGCGCTCTGATTGGGGCGGGCTTCAAGCATATTGACGCTGTTTCGTTTGTCTCGCCCAAGGCCATTCCGCAAATGGCCGATTCTGAAGCTGTCCTGAAAGAACTTGATCCGCCGGATGACGTGGAGATTATTGGCATTGTGGTGAACCAAAAAGGCACGGAGCGCGCGATTGCCACTGAAGCCGTGCAGACGCTCGGATTCCCGTATTC
>JASLFF010000230.1 GCA_030150795.1 Terriglobales bacterium
CCTCTTAATCCTATCCTAGCGCGAAAAGGATTTTCCTTCTAAGGGGCTTGCCCGATATAAGAAATGCCAACAACGGAGGAATATTTACACCAGTCAAGCAGTGTCCGGGGAGACGGATGTGGTTGGGCATTGCGTGAAGGCATGGCCAAACCAGAGATTCTGGAGTTGGCGTGATAACCGGGAGTTTGGTTATTAACGTGCCGTCGCCTTACTTGGTTGTTCCCCATCAGCCAATATGTATTTCATAGCAGCGGGCGAAAAAGTAGCTGGCTGCGCATTACCATAGAATCGAAAGGATGTAGAAAATAATGTGGAAGCCTGCTAGCACGACAACGCCATCGAATCCGAACCAAAAACCCGCCGCGGAACCGGAGAAACCAGTTATGAGCAATACCCCCACTCTGCCTAGCGAGCCGACGCCGGTCGCCGCGCCTCGCAATGCCGTTCTTAACAACACGGAGCAAGCCACCATCGGGAAGTCGCTCGTCATCAAGGGCGAAGTGACCGGCTCTGAATCGCTTTACATCGACGGCCGCGTAGAAGGCTCCGTCAACCTACCCGGCAACCGCGTTACTGTCGGCCGCAACGGCCAGGTCCAGGCCAACATCAACGCCAAAGAAGTTGTGGTTCTGGGCAAGGTAAAAGGCAACGTTACAGCCAGCGACCGGGTCGACATTCGCAATGAGGGGTCCCTTGGGGGCGACGTAGTTTGCCAGAGAATTTCGATCGAAGACGGGGCATGGTTTAAGGGTTCGATTGACATTAGGAAGCCCGGCGCGAAGGAGATGAATGGCACCGCGAAGGAAGCCACTTCAATCACTGATTCGCCGCGCATGACAACGGCCACTGCATAACTTTTTGGGAAGGCAGTCCCATTTTGCCCGGCTCCGGGTGTTTCCTTCGGGAAACATCCGGGAACGGGTGCGGTAGAAAAGAAGTCCAATGGTCAATAAAATTCTTCAATTGCTCTCGATTCGCTGCTCGCACAAAAAGATCTCCCAGCCTTTTGCCGCGGCCGTGGCCCCCAAACGCCGCGCCGTCAACTCAGACTGGGACGTCCCCACTCCCGCTGGCGAACACTACGTCGTCTGCCTGGACTGCGGACACAAGTTCCAGTATGACTGGGCGAACATGCGGGTGATCGAGTAGGTTTTTCTCTAAACATCCCGACCCTGAGCTTGCCGAAGGGGAGGGAGCCCTATCATCTTTGAGTATTTGTAGGATCGTCCGAATATTCGATCCTGCCCACAAAGCTTTCCAAGCTGTCGGAAAGGTGCATAGTCACCCGATGGATTCTCGTCACCATAGTGATCCCTCGCCCTCGCTCGGGACTTCGGAAAAAGCTATGCTCGGGACTTTGAGAGCACTCTTCTCACCAATCCTCCAGCCTGCTCAATTCCCATCATTGCTGTGCAGCCCAAATACACCGCGCCGTAAGGAACAAGAATCAGCACGCCGGAGACCCATGGCTTTAGCGGAGGCAAGCCCAACTTCACTCCCCACGCCACTGCCGCACCGATGATCGCAGCCAGCCAGAGTCGGGCAAAGTAGGAAGCAGGAAACTCGCTGCGCCCGATCTTCAGGTTCATTCCCCGGCGCAGCAACACAAACTCCACCCACGCGGCAAATCCCGCCGATGCAGTCAGCCCTGCCGCTCCCCAGAACGGATCTACGCCTAGCAATTTTGGAAGCGGCCGCGAGCAAAAGTATCCCAGTACCGTCGTCAGAATCACGCGAATGATGGCAAAGCGCACAGGCGTTCGCGTATCGCGCAGCGCGTAGTAGGCTGAAGAATAAAGTCGGCCCACCGTCGCAGCCACCAGGCCAACGCCGGAGCCAGCCAGGATCGTCCAGACCTTTACCGCGTCAGCGTGAGAAAATTTTCCTGTCTGGTAGATGGTCGCGGTAATCACGTCGCCCAGCGCAATGAATCCCACGGCTGAAGGAACCACAAAAAAGCCTACGCGCTTGGTGCTGGCAGCGATCCTTTGCCGCAACGTTGTTGCTACCTGCTCGTCTGTCCCCAGCGTGCTTGACATGGCCGGTAGTTCAGCCGCTGAGATTGACATGCCAAACAAACTTACCGGCAACGTATAAAGAGTCTGGGCATTTGCCAGTGCAGAGACGCCGCCCACAGGCAGCAGGCTGGCGAGCAATCCGTCAATATAGGCGCTCAGTTGCAGCACGCCCCGGCTGAAGAACACAGGAACAAAATTCCTGATCACTACGCGCACGTTTTCCGTAAGCGAACTAAAGAAGATACGCAATTCCGGAGCCAGCCGCAGCACCATGGGAAGCTGAACCAGGAATTGCAGCGCGCTTCCCACTACTGATCCCCATGCGGTATAGACCGCCAGATGGGACATGTCGTTATGACGGAACACCACCATGGCGACGATGAAGGCCGCATTCCACAGAACAGGGGAAACGTAAGATAGAAAAAACTTGCCGTGGCTGTTCAGTATCCCAAGGCACCATGCTGACATCACCAGGAGCCCAACACCGGGAAACAAAATCCGCACCAACTGAATGGCCAGCCTGCGCGTCTCACCCTTAAAGCCGAAGGCAATCACATCGATTATGTAAGGCGTTGCCAGCACGCCTATCAGCACCAGGACAGACGTGATAAGCGCCAGCAGAGAAAACACCGCACCCGCCACCCGACCAGCCTCTTCGCGGTCTTTCTGGGCCAGCAGCTTGGCGTAGACGGGAATAAACGAGGCTGACAACACGCCTTCGCCGAAAAGATTCTGTAGTGTGTTGGGAATGCGTAGCGCCGCCTTGAACGCGTCCGCCACGTAGGTAATGCCGAAATAATGAGCAAAGATGCGGTCGCGCACCAGCCCGGCAATGCGGCTCAGAAAGATTCCTGCCGCTACCAGAAAGGCATGGCGTCCCACTCCGGGATGTGCTGGTGGAGCTGGCGGGCCTTCCGGCCTGGTAGAAGTTGTCACGCTTGTGTTCGTCCCATCAACCTTGTTTATAAATGAGAACGCCACGTCGTGTGGGCTAAATTATTCACTCAGCGGACCTTTGGAACCTCCACTATACTGGGCAGATAAGACCTCAGTAGTGAAGGGACAAACATGCGTTTGGGCAGCGCTTTTAGTTTTTTAGCAATAATGATTCTCGTGGGTTGTGCAACCCGCCTCAGCTTGGCGCAAGAAGCCAATCCAGCGGGTTCTTACCAGCAGACGTGCAGTGATATTTCGGTAAAGAAAGATACTCTCTACGCCAAGTGCCAGGACGCGAAAGGCAAATCCCATTCCGCCAAACTCTCGCACTATGAAAAGTGCTCAGATATTGCCAATAAAGACGGTAAGCTTGAATGCGCCGGCGGAAGCCAATCTGCCGCGCCGCAACAGCCTGCCGGGTCTTATACCGATAGCTGCAGAAATATACAGATGAAAGGCACAACACTGCATGCCGTCTGCAAGAGCCTGGATGGCCGCGAGTTGCCGACCTCTCTCAAGGATGCAAACCGCTGCGCTGAGGGCGTAGCCAATATCAATGGCATTCTCAACTGTGAATCCAGCGGCGTGCTTCCGCCGGGGTCGTACATTGCCACCTGTAAAGACGTGAAGCTGCAGGGAAGTACTCTTTCTGCCACTTGCAATGACGGCAAAGACCATTGGCGCACCACCTCACTGCGCGATGCCAACAAGTGCAATGGCGACATCGCGAACCAGAATGGAACTCTGCGCTGCACCGCGCTCAACCGCGAAAAGCGCTAGAGACGCTCTCGCCTGTGGGGTTGAACATATTTGGGCGACTCTACCGACGGAAGCTAAAACTCAAAGGCTAAGAGCTAATGGCCAAAAGCCAATCATCGAATTCTCTCTCTACTTACTAGTGTGCGATTTCCGACTTTCCGGGACATTTTTCCCCAACTTTATTTTTGCGTCCGATAACGCTCTCCACACTATAAGAATCTTGGAGCGCAGCCGCCCTCGGCTGCGGAGATAGGACTTTCGTGGGTCGAAAAGAATTTGATAACTAGTGCATGTTTTGGACAAAAATCAAACCTCACCACCGACGAACACGGATGACACAGATTTACAAATTGAAAATGGTCCTATTGAACCCTTTTTTGATCCGTGAAATCAGTGTTATCTGTGGTGAGGCTTGGGTTTTTATGCAATCTGTTTAATCTCTAATCCTTTCCTCCGTGATCTGTGCGGTCGTCATCATCTTTGTCGCCGTCGTTATCAGGCTTAGCCTTCAGCTCCGCAAGGAAGATGTCCAGGTCCCCGGCGCTGTGTAATGTGATCTTGTCGAAGACGGCAGTACCCTGGTACGTGCCGGTTACGAAGACTTCGCCTGTCGGGGTTACGCCCATTCGCGGATTCTCCTCAAAACTGTTTTGGCCGGCTCCATCTGCCTTCTTGGCCCAGTCCAGTCCACCGGTTCCAGACTTGAACTTGAGGACAAAGAGGTTGAAGGGCTTCTCCCCTGTCAGAGATCGGCCTTCGACGTGGATCGTGCCTTGAAAGACCCCAGCCACGTATAAATTGCCTTGGTGGTCGTAGGCTATCCCACTACCGCCGTCGTCCTGGGCCCCGCCAATCCGGCGTGCTTTGAGCAATACACCAGCGCTGTTGTAAGTTGTAACAAATGCGTCTTTGTTAAAGGGGGTCGTCAACTGCCCTCCACCGAGATTGATGTTCTTTCCACCCGGCTGCGACGTGGCGATAGTCTCAGCTTGCTGAGGTGTGCCGGCGATGTTTCCGATGAAGCCGGTGATACTGATCTCGCCGCGGTCGCTGACGGCGATGTCCGTCCCGATGCCCTTGTAGCCGCCAATCAAATTAGCCCACTTTGCGTTGCCTTCAGCGTCATACTTAACGATGAAAGCATCATCGGGAAAGTCGGGAAAGCTTTGAATAGGTTGGCTCAGGCCGATAAGGTTCAGATCGTGGCCGTTATTGCTGTGAAACGTGGCTGCGCCCTCAAACCAGCCGGTTACATAAGCGTTGCCGTGTGCGTCCGCAGCAACCTTGTGCGGAACGGTATTGACTTCGGCTTCATTCGTTTGACCCCATTGAAAGTTGCCGGCACTGTCATACTTGGCCAGGAACATATGCCACAAACCTACTCCCGGAACTGTATGTTCGGTTCCGTTAGACGACGAGAATGTGTCGTCCCCCTGGCCCCTGCCGGTGATAAACACTGCTCCAGTCGCCGGGTCTACAGCCACGCCGAAGGCCTCGTTTTGGCCGCCGAACGATCCGGTACCGGTTTGCACCCAGACGAGTTTGCCTGAGGGGTCGTATTTCGCCAGAAAAATCGTCTCTGCCGCGCCGGTCACCGTCTTGGATGGGCCATTGACGGAAGGAAAGGTCGCGCTGTCAGTAAACGAGCCGGCCAGATAAATATTCTGCTCCCGATCAAAGGCGAGATCGTTTCCCACGTCATCTCCGGTGCCGCCGGCCTGGAGGAGCCAGCGCAGTTCACCGGAACTCCCAAATTTCGCAAGAAAGATGTCAGTGCCACCAGCCGAAGCAAGTGTTTTATTGCCGAATTTTGCAGTCAAGGAAAAACCGCCGGTCACGTATCGGTTGCCGCGCGTATCCACTTTAACGGCGGAGCCGCTATCTGTCCCGCTGCCTCCGAAACTCACCGCCCGCGTCCACGCCGGTGTGGAGCTAGTTTTCTGGAAAGACTCTCCAGTTGTATAGGATGAAAGCAAAAACAACACAAGAGTTGAAGCGACAAAATGCAGGAACGAATTCGATCTCATGGAACACCCCAGTTGTAACTTCGCGGGATTGGAATCGATAAGGAGAGCTTCTGGTTGCCGAGACTAAGGCTCTAAAGTCGGGCAGAGTGAGTTCCTAGTTAGGAATGAAGGTAACCCATTTAGTACCAGAGAGATTAGTTGGTTTATAGGTTAATTGGCACCAAAGGGATTAAGTGGGGTTATGGGTTAACTTTTGTTAATGTTTTCCAAGCGCAAGTGGATTAGCCTGGGAGTTCGAACAAATCATTCGACTTTCCCCTTTCTATGCACTCTGCAGAAGCACATCCCAATCCTGCGTCTTCACCCAGGACTCGAAGTCGTGGAAGGTAACCTCGGGAAATTCATAGCGGAGCGCCGCGCAGTCCGATAATCGAGGAGCAGCGGGACGGATGTGGCCGTCTTTTCCGGAGAGGCGCCAAGCTTTCGGGAGCAAAGGTGTTCACCTTTGCAGGCCAAGAATACGTCTACTAATGGTCTGTTTTCCGATGTAGCAATCGCGAAAACAACGGCAGGGGGAAGCAACCCAAACAGTAGAACCATAGCAAGAACTCTTGCAATTTTCATGGCGATGACATACCGCTAAATTCCATGAATGGAGATTTTGTTTGACTACGCGCTCCGTTCTACCAACTCCGGTTCTTCCACTGTTGTTTGCGGTTTAAGTTTCATCGGCAGCAATCCGCGCACCAGGATATAAAGCACAGGGATAATGAATAGATTGA
>JASLFF010000238.1 GCA_030150795.1 Terriglobales bacterium
CCGTGGCCGCCAACAGCGTCACAAAAGAAGCCGAATATATGATGCGCGTGGCATGGTGCTGCTTGCTCTGAAAAAACGCCAGCGCCACCGAGCGCGATCCCGGCGGCAGCACCCAACCCACGGCGTCAGAAATTTGCTCCAGAAAGCCCTCCGTATTGTGCGAGGCTTCCAGCACGGAAGTGATGACCAGGAACGCGGGAAACAGCGTAAGAATCGACGAATACGCCGCTCCTTTGGCGATGGAGAATTGCCCGTGTTGGAAGGCCTGCCAGAAGGCCCGACGAAGCCGCGTAAAGTGCATGAGAACTAACTATTTACCACACCAAAGGATTTCGACGGGATATTTTTCGAACATCGAATCCGCAGTTAATAGGATGAGATTCTCGCTTCTTGCTTGTGCAATCAGCATGCGGTCAAACGGATCGCGATGATGGAACGCCAATTCCCCAACGGCAAGGCTGTGAGTATGCGTAATCGAGAGCGGCTGAAAGGAGAAATTGGTGAGCACTTCAGAGAGAAGCTCATCCGGTTTTTTGGGCAAGGTAAGCCTTCCTATCGAAAACTTGATCACCACTTCCCATGAGCTGACCGTGGAAAGAAAGACATCATGGTTTTCATCTTCAAGAAGATCGGCAGCTCTCTGATTAAGTTTTTCAGGCTCTTTCAGAAGCCAGACAAAGACAGTTGTGTCCAGCAGGTATCTCATGCCTTCTTGCGTTTTTTCGCGGGAGCACGCTTCACAGGCTTGCGATCAGGAACGTCTTCGCCGTGAAAGCCGGCAAGGATATCATCCGGCAATGGAGCATCGAAGTCATCAGACATCCAGATTTGCCCCCGATAGAATCCCAGCTGCCTCTTGCCTTTCTTCTTACTGATGTAGCGGACCAGCTTCGCCACCGGCACTCCCGCTTTAGCGATAATGATCTCGTCTCCCAGAACCACCCGCTGTATCAGCTTAGAAAAATTGGTTTTTGCTTCGTGGATATTGACTTCCATGTAGCGTATTGTGGACTAAGTCGTGGACTAAGTCCAGTACAAAAAGGCAATACAGATGACACACCGTTAGCTGCGTCGTTCTTCCACCACACTGTGCCTAGCGCTTTGATCGAGAGAATCTGCGTTTATCAGTGCAAATCTGCGGTCAGAATTATCGGGCCGGCTTTCGCCGGCCCGGTTTGCTAATTGCCAGTTGCTAATCGCTTACTCTGTAGCCATCTCTTCGGCGTCCTCCAAGCGCAGAAAAGACGCAGAGGTGCAGCCTCCTCACTAAGCATGGCCGGCTTTTGCTTTGGGTATCTGGGTTTGCACATACTCGGCCAGCCGGATGGAAAGAGTGATGATCGTCATGGTCGGGTTAGAGATTCCGGCCGAAGCAAAAACTGAAGATCCGCCGATATACAAATTGTCGACCCCGTGGACCTTCAGGTTTTTGTCAACGACTCCATCTGCTGCGGCCGTGGACATGCGAGTAGTTCCAATGTGGTGGCCGTTGACCGTCCATTGGTCAGTTAAATCCTCCCATTTCTTCCAGGAAATGGCGCTGCCTGTGGCCTGATTGAAAAGAGAGCAATTCGTTTCGTATGTCTTCTTGTCCAGGGCGCTGAATGCCCAATGGATGTGGGTCTGCGGCTGGCCAAAGACCGGATCGGGAGTATTGTCGAGAGCGACGTAACTGTCGTAGTTCGGGGCCATTTCAAAATACATTTTATCCAGTCCGGATTGTTTGGCAAAAAACCAGCATCTTCCCATGCCATTGCGTCTGGCCGCGTCCGCGTTGGCGATAAACCTGCCCGAAATGTTATTGATATTGCCTGTCGGATCCGTCCAACCGCCGCCGCTCATCAGATTACTTTCATCTTCCGATAGATAAGTCTTCGTAGTTTGGATGATTCCGTCTTTGGAAAGCGGGTGGCACATGAAATAGTGGCCTACCAGGCTATTTCCAACACCTGACAGCAGGAGTTGACGGGCATTAGCGACGGCGCCGCAAGCCAGAATGTAAACATCGGCGGAAACGGTGAACTCGGTGGCCTTTTGTGGATTCTGCTGATCGTCATTCATGCTGGCCACCTTCAGGCCACGTACAGACCCTCCCTGCTCCACAATGTTGAGTAAGGTCGCATTCACAATCACACGGACCGCGGAATTACCTATGGTTTTCCCATCGAAGGTGCGGGTCGCGAAATTGAGCCATTGACTGCCCATAAACTGGTACATTTCTGCATTGAAATTTTCCAGATGCGGGACAGCGGCATGCCCGCCTTGCTTTTGTATTTCAGCTGCCCAGAACTCCGCGGTAAAATTGGCGCCATTCGTTCCATAGTCGCCATAAAGATGGTTGAGCGTGACCGCTTTTGCATAATAGGGATCGAGGTCCTCGCGGGTAATCGGCCAGCCCGGAAAGCCGGGCCGCTTCTCAAAGACAATAGGATCCAGGGGCCTGGACTGGCCGCCCCAATGTGTGGAGGTCCCTCCCAGCACACGTTCCCGCTCCCAGGGAAAATCATCGGCTTGGTCGTACGGTCGGATCAGGAAGTCGCCTTCATTCTTTGAGAAATTCCCGTCCGCCACACCGTTATACAACCTGACTTTGTCAGGCCAACTCTCTTGAAAATAGTCTGGAATGGAATAATCCAATTGCCTGCCGCCATCCAGCAGGATCACATCCAGGCCTGCTTTACTCAGTTCCCACGCGGCGGTTACGCCGGCAGGGCCAGAGCCGATCACACACACCTGGGCCTTCTGGGGTGATGTTATGTCTTTGCCATTGCTGATCATAGTAGTTTCCTTTCAGGAGTTGAGGAGTGTAAGGCTTGATGTCCGCTTTCAGTGGCACGACCACGATTGATTACTGTTCAGCGGGGCATTCCATGGACGGCCCGACTCGCGGTGAGGGGGCTTGCGTGAAACAGCTTGAGGGAAAATGCGGCGCGCTCCGATGGATTTGCGACACAGGAGAGGTTCTTGGTAGTGACAGGCGCTGTGCGGTGGTGGGTGTTCATGCGCCCCTTTCTCCTGAAGACCAATCGAACAGTCAAAGCAGGAATGGCGGGTCAGAACTGTAACGAGATGATGTGCACTTATACTCCGGACAATATTTCAAGTAAAGATATTCCGGCTACAAACCAAACGGGCTGGATTTCTCCAGCCCACTTGTAGTTTATGAATCAGTAAATGATTGTTTACTTGGTATCCATTTGCAAAAAACGGGCCGGCTCTCGCCAGCCCGTCTCGCTAATTGCTAATTACTAAGTGCTAAATACTACTCCGCAGCCATCTCTTCGGCTTCGCCTTCCTGGCGCAGAAGCTCAAGCGCACGCTCTGCTTCCGCGTATGCCTGGGAGACTTCTTCCTGCACCTTGGCGGCAGCCTGCTCGAGTTCCGGAGCCAGCTTCACGTTGCGATAGTGCTCCATGCCCGTGCCGGCCGGAATCAAGCGGCCCACAATAACGTTTTCCTTGAGTCCGCGCAGGTGGTCCACAGCGCCCTGGATTGAGGCTTCTGTGAGCACCCTGGTGGTCTCCTGGAATGACGCTGCGGAGATGAATGACTCGGTCGAGAGAGAGGCCTTGGTGATGCCCAGCAGCAGCGGACGGCCCGTTGCCGGACGGCCACCGTTGGCGATCACGCGCTCGTTCTCTTCGCGGAAGCGGAACTTATCGATCTGCTGTTCCAGCAGGAACGTGGTATCACCCACGTCTTCCACCTTCACCCAGCGCATCATCTGGCGGACGATGACTTCAATGTGTTTATCACTGATGGTCACGCCCTGGAGACGATAGACCTCCTGGATCTCATTCACCAGGTAAGCCTGC
>JASLFF010000295.1 GCA_030150795.1 Terriglobales bacterium
ACTGAACCAATTGAAAGACCAGACGCAGCTCTGGGCGGAAACCTATGAGCGCGATTTGAGTGACGTGCTGAGCGTGCAGGCCGATATCGCACAGGCGATTGCGCGAGAAATCAACCTGGCGCTGAATCTTTCCCAGAGTACACGCCTCTCCGATCTGCAAAAAGGGCGCGGACAGGTACAGCCAGCAGCTTATGACGCTTACCTGAAGGCGCGTTACAATCTGCACCAGATGACGCCTTCCGCCATCAGCAAAAGCATTGAGGATTTTGAGAGCGCTATCCATCTGGACGAGAAATATGCTCCGGCGCATGCCGGGCTGGCCAGCGCGTATGCGCTGCTGGCGATAGCGCCGTTTGATCTGCTGCCGCCGCGCGAAGCCATGCCCAAAGCCGAGAAGGCAGCGCGCAAAGCGCTGGAACTGGACAGCTCATTCGCGGAAGCGCACACGGCGCTGGCGCTGGTGAACCACCATTTCCACTGGAAATGGGAAGAAGCCCAGGCCGGTTACGAACTGGCAATCGAGTTGAACCCAGACCATGCGGATACACATTTGTGGTACTCATGGCTGCTGCTGGCGCTGGGAAGACGAGATGCCGCGTTTGATGAGATTGAGCAGACAATGAGCATTGTGCAGGAAACCGATCCGCACCGGCTGGTGGCTGTGCACACCACGCGCGCGGCTGCTTATTATTTTGGCCGCGAATACCAGAGAGCTGTGGATGAATGCGAGAAGGCCGAGCAGTTGGATTCCGGATACTTTATGCTGCACTTTATCGCCGGCCGCGCTTACATGCGGTTGAACGAGCATGCTAAAGCCATTGCGCACCTGAAGCAGGCAAGAACCGAAACAGGAGATATGCCGCTGATGGATGCGGCGCTGGGACTGGCTTATGCCGTAAGCGGCAAGAAAGCTGAGACGATGAAGCTGGCGGAAGCGTTTAAGGCGGCGGCAAAAAAGCGTTACATCCCGCCCACCTATTTTGGGATGCTCTTTGCGGGTCTTGGCGATAAAGACAAAGCCATGATGTGGCTGGAAAAAGCCTATGACGATCGCGCCGACGGGTTGACCTGGCTCAATGTTGAACCGATGCTGGATGAAGTGCGGTCAGATCCACGCTTTCAAGATCTGATACGAAGGATTGGGTTGGTGTAGCGGACGGGGTTGGGCCGCAGCCGTGGCCGCGGCCCAAATAGGTTAACGTGCCGGCTGAGGAGTAGCTTGTGCCGGTGGAGTAGGTTTCACGCCGGAGAAATCTACTTTCGGAGTCGTGCGTGATCCCTCACTGGCGGTAAAGTACGCGTCATTGCGCTTGAATCCAGCCATTCCGGCCCAAAGGCTGTTGGGGAAAAGGCCGATGAAGGTGTTGTAGTCTTGCAGAGCGTCGTTGTAACGCTTACGTTCGACAGCTATCCGGTTCTCGGTCCCGGCAAGTTCATCCTGCAGTCGCAGAAAGTTTTCATTGGACTTAAGTTCGGGGTAGTTTTCCACGACCACCAGAAGACGGCCCAGTGCTCCGTCCAATTGTTTGTTGGCGGCGATTTTATCCGCAGGTGTTGTTGCCCCAAGCAATTGAGAACGCGCTTTGGCAATATCGCCAAAGACGGTTTGCTCCTGCAAAGCAAAGCCCTTCACTGTTTCGACTAAATTGGGAATCAGGTCAGCACGGCGTTGCAACACGATATCCACTTGTGACCATGCGGCTTTTACAGTCTCATTCTTTGTCACCATTTGATTTTTAGCGCTTACATAACTGCTGAATCCCACAATCAGCAGCAACACAATGATCCCTATTGCTATCCAACCCTTCATCTTCTCCTCCGTTTTTTCCGAGCCTAAACTTGTCTCTTGCAATCACAGCGCATCTACTGCCTGAACCACTGTGCTAATTCCGTCCAAATATTGTGCGAACCCGGAAGCAGCCGGAATCTCACTTTCATTTGCCTTACGCTCGCGCACCTGAAGCAGCTTAAGGAAAATGCCAGGATCAAACTTGATCTTCTCTGCTAGCCTCTTAATATTCTCCGCCCTGTGGGACGCAGGTTGTTCTCCCACGGCGATGAGCGCATGGCGGAACAGCGTGCTGAAAGCGGAAACGGAATCAAGCATCAAACGCCGAACGCGTTTGTCGTCGCCCACAGCCTGGATATAACTTTGCCGCAACGTAAGCAGTTTAGTGCGCAGTTCGTGCTCCAGTTGAACGCGATGACGATCCATGGGGATGTTCATGCCGGTAAAAATGTCTTCGCCGTACAAAATACGATGGCGCTGCCGGATATCAAGCATCTCAATGGCAAACACGTCAGTAGATTGCTTTAATTCTGTGTGTGAGAATATCAGCGGCGCGGGATATTTCTTTTTAGTCCAGGCTTTGATTACCGGCGCCAACTTTTCCAAGACGTGCGCGGAGACCTCATTTACGACGCAGAGAATGTTAATGTCAGAATAATCGGCATGAAATTCACCATTTGCAGCCGAGCCAAATAGCGCCACGCATTCCATGTTGGCACCGCCTGCCTGCTTGAGGCGATTTACAAAATCTGTAATCTGTTTTTCTGCTTCCATAAGTTATGGGCGTATCGCGGCTACCAACTGCCGCTTGCACCGCCTCCTCCAGAACTGCCGCCGCCAAAACCACCAAAACCGCCGCCACCACCAAACCCACCACCGCCGCCCCACCCGCCGCTACTTCGGCCTCCGCTGTTCATGAACATGCCCAGCAAGAACCAAATCAGGCCTCCTCCGCCTGCCCTAGATAATACGGAGAGGACAATCAGCACTATAACTATTCCTAGAAAAATGACTCCCGCAGACGGCCCATTCACCGGACGCTCGGCTGGCGGTGGACGTGGCGCTTCAACGCCTTCAAGTTTTATGCCGGCATCGGTGGCGATTACATTTGCTATGCGTTGCGTCAGCAACAGCAATGCCGGACCATATTGGCTCTGTTGCAGCAACGGAACAATTTCGCGTCCAAACCCGCCGACTTTGCCATCAGGCAGGATTGGCTCCAAACCATAGCCCACCTCAATGCGACGCTTATGATCGTTTATCGCAAGCAAAATCAAAACGCCGCGATTGCTGGATTTAGGCCCGATTCCCCAGTCTTTGTAAAGGCTAGAAGCGTAACTTTCGGTGTCGGCGCCATCTAAAGAGTGGATAGTGACAATAGCGATTTGCGCGTGGGCTTTTTGATCAATCTGCTGGCAGATGTTACGAATCGACTCCGAGGACGAGGCGTCAAGCACGCCGGCAAAATCATTTACGTATCCTGTGGGCTTGAGTTGTTTGATTC
>JASLFF010000323.1 GCA_030150795.1 Terriglobales bacterium
TGCATCCTGAACAGCCTCAGCGCGGAACAGTGTAATGCCCGGCAACTTCGGAGACGCTGAGCCGAGTTTCCAATTCGCCATCCTTAAGCGTTTCAGTGGCCAGAGCTCCAGCCGCGGAAAACGTCACGCAGACCGGTGTGCGAAGATCCTGACAGAAACTTCGCTCAACTAGTGCGGAACCGATTAGGAGGGAAAGAATAAACGCCGCGCGTCGCAACCGCATAGTTGCCGCCTGCTTGCGCCTTTGCGCGCCCGTCAAATCAATTCATTCTGCGGCAGCTGCGCTAGCGATTTCTCTTGAACCTCAGCTCATACTCCTGGCCGTCGACGGTGCTGGTCCGCATGAGGTAGAACACGTCGGCCCAGGTGCGGCCTTCGTCCTTGCTCTCCTGCTCCAGGCGGAAGAAGCCATTGGTGGTCCGTTTGTCATCCTGCGCGAGCGTGATGGCGTTGCCCCGCAGCATGTAGTTCCCGTTGCCGAAGTAAGCTTGCGTGGTAGTGATCAAATCATTGGCGCCGAGGTGATACTGCTGCGCAGCGGCGGCATTGGCAAAGCGGCCATTGCCGGCGAAGGTAATCATGTCACCGGCAGTGGCGGTGGCGGCGATCCACTCTCCTGCCAGGAGTTTGCGCATCGCTGGTGTCTGGTCTCCAACCTGCCAGCTCTTGAAGCTCAGACTGTAGAAAAACTTGGGCCACACGGTGGATGCGAGGTTCTCACCCATACAGGCGCTCACCAGCGGATCTTTGGAGAGGCCGGAAATGACGGCGAGCCGGTTATTGAGCTTGGCCACCATCACAAAGCCGAGACGGCTTTCCCGTGAGTTGGGAGGAGCGATGCCTCGCCTCACGATCACGTACTCCCACCCCTGGCCTGACATGCCGTGGATGGTCGATTCGGGGAAGGCGAACCCTGCCGGTGTCTGGTTGCGGAGCGCATAGTTATGCAGCCACACGTCGCGAAACGCGTTGTTTGCATCCTGCAGGAGATCGGCACCGGCGGGACGCATGGCCAGCATGTTGATAAAACATTTTTCCTGGGTGGAAGAAAAGGGCGAGGAGAGGACGATGCCATCAGGAAACCGCTGCGTGGTCCAGCCGGCCGGAACTGTGTACACGTATTCATCAAGCATCGCTCCACTCAGAGCAGGAGCCGCGGCCGCCGCATTGCCCGCAGGATAAGCAGGCATATTGGAAGCGCCTGGCGCCGTGGTTGCGCCGCTCAGGGTCGCATTCGCCAGCATGGTTTCAATAGCACGAAGGTTTCTGGCAAGCAGTTCAGGGCGCGTCGCTTCCACGCCGACTGCCACGTAGGTGGACCCCGCTTTTGCGCTGTACCAGATCATTGTTTCATTCTGGCCGGTTGTGAGTTGTAGCTCGAGTCGTGTCCAGATGAAGTTGCCGATTACGCCGTTTTGCGGCACGGAACCGGGCCGCACGATACCCGCCAGGTTCTCCATGATGGTGGCATGGCGCTCGCGCACGTCTTGCGTGGTCTGTTCTGAAGGCAGAAACTCCACGCTCAAATACTGTTGTGGCGTGGAACCGGGCGAATAGAGTTTGACCGGCCCGATGTTCTTCTGCGTGACCCAGCCCGGCGGGACCATCACCGTCAACGGCCCCTGCTTGAACGGCGTGCCCTGCGCTAAGACATCCATGGAACTGGTAACTACACCGAAACGATGAGCAGCGCGAGCCCTGCTTTTGATCGAGCCATGTCATCCCCCGGAAAAACACAACATGAATATTATCCAGAGTAGTTGCGGATTGTATCGGTTCGTTACAGGAAATGCGAGAACAGAATTGCCGGAGCGAGGCCTCCCCTTGACAGCTGTCGAGACAAGCCGGATTTCGCGCTGACTGTGCCAGGATCTGCGGGAGCAAAAGCGGAAGGCGCGGTGTCAAACAATCCTACGGCCCAGATAGAGGCTTGGAGTAACGCACTCTCAAATATCTCAGCAGAACTTTACCGGAGGATTCTTGCCCATGCTTTTCGATTATCTTGCCAGCTTTATGTTTGTGAAAGTCCCGATGGCTGCCCTTGTACTGCTTCAATCCGGAAGTGGGGCGCAACGCTTCAGCTTGTGGGAAATGTGGCTGCATATGCAATGGCCCGCGCGCAGCATTGCTATCATCCTGCTGGGGATGTCGGCCTGGTCAATGGGCGTGATGATGGACCGCTGGCTCGCCTTTCAGGCGGCGCGAAAACAGTCGCGCCAGTTTGCTCCGATCGTGGCGGGAGCGTTGCGTGAAGGCAAGCTGCACGAAGCTATCCGTGTGGCCGAGCGTAACAAGAAAAGCCATCTTGCCAAGGTGGTGAACGCGGGGTTGCTTGAGTTTCGCGTGCATGAGCAATCTACGGAAATTCCGGGCGGCAAGATTGAAGCCAGCCGCCGCGCGCTTGAGCGGGCTTCAGCCATCGTCCATGCGGAACTGGAGCGCGGCCTGAGCGGGCTGGCGACGATTGGATCGACCGCGCCGTTCGTCGGGCTGCTGGGTACCGTGATCGGCATCATCGACGCCTTCCGCGAAATCCAGGGCGAGAACGCCACGGGCGTCAGCGCGGTGGCCGGCGGCATCTCTGAAGCGCTGGTGACAACCGCGCTGGGCCTGACCGTCGCCATTCCGGCGGTGATGATGTTCAACTACTTCACTACCAAGATCAGAGCGTTCGACGTGGAAATGGATAATTCATCGAGCGAACTCGTGGATTATTTTTTGAAACGGGCGATTGTGGCGAAGCGGTAGCCGCTGGGTGGCGAATCGGCAAGGAGCACAACATGGCGATTGTCTTACGCAATGAAGGTGCAAAAATCAATTCCAACATCAACGTGACGCCCAT
>JASLFF010000332.1 GCA_030150795.1 Terriglobales bacterium
CCGATGCCGATATGCATCCCGCCAAAGCCGAACCCACCGCCTCCGCCACCATCGTCCCGGCGATCTTCAATATCGCCGCTTGTGCCGCCTGGTGTCCAACGCATCGTTTGTCCTCCGTTTGTGGTTTGGATGCAATCCAGCGATTGTAAATTTCAAGCTTTCCGTGTCTTCAGGAAGCAGCATCCGGTGATGGTCCAGTCTGAATTTTTCCGTTTCACTCAAATCACTTACGGAGCGTCATCTCGAAGGGCGTAAGCGAGTCCCGCGCTTTCATCAGCGGGCGAGTAGTCCTGAGAAACCTTTTGTTTACCTTGCCAAAACACAAGGTCCCTCGCCCCTATTCGGGCGCTGAAGAGGGCGCGCCCTCATTGACGGGAACTCGGGATGACGATCTGTTATGAGAACTAGTCACTGACTCACCCTGCTATTCCAAGCTGTACCACTACCCAACGCCCACGTGGCGCGGAACGATTCTTGCGTATACTTTTCAGCGCAAATCTACACGTCTATTCCGATCCCTGGACTAAGGAGATCTCAACCATGAAGTTGCCGGGCCGATTTATTGTTTTTTTTCTACTGCTTGCACCGATGTTCGCAAGCGCGCAACAGGCGGAAGTAAAGTTCATTGCCGACACACTCGTAGTCCAGGCTGAGGGAAGCTATGAAAGCGACCCCGACCTGGCAATCCTGGCTTTTGATGTCCTCTCCCAGGAAAAGGAGTTGAAAGAGGCATATTCCAAGGCATCACAATCCATGCAGACAATTGTCGGCGTTGCTCAACGCAATGGGTTGGCAAAAGAAGCTATCCAGACGGGCGTTCTTACCGTAACGCCGTTTTATGAAGGCGACCGTAAGAAGCGCGCCCGCGCCTACCGCGTACAGGGCCACGTTGTTCTCAAGATTCAGGACTTTGCCAAGGTCGGCCCGATCATGGATGAGTCAGTGCAAGACGGAATCGCAGACTTCCGCTCGCTGACCTATCAGCTATCGAATGAAGAGGCGGCCAAGCAGAAAGCTGTGGCTGACGCCATGCATCGCGCAGCGGGACGCGCGGCGATCGCTCTGGAACAGACAAAACAAAAGCTGGGCCCGGCACGGTCAGTTAGCCTTGAGGTACACAACCTGATTGGAATCGATCAGATCGTGAGCCTGCCGTATGGGATCTATGCCAGTGACAGCCTCGAGGAGCGTTCTGAGCACAGCGGAAATGGTGGAGGAATTTTTGGCATGGCTAAAAAAGCTGTCGCGCCTCCGCCGCCAACGCCGCCAGTCCAGCCAGAGAAAATAACGATTACAGCGTTCGTTCAATGCGTCTTTGGCATTGAAAAGTAAATAAAAAAGGCGAGGACATGATCGCCCTCGCCTTTTTTAATCCTCTTTACGCTCTCAGAACGCGAGCCGCAAGCCGAATTGCACCTGTCGCGGAACGTCTGCCTGCGAGAAGAACAGCGGACTGGTGAGTTGGCTGGCATTGGTTGGCACTACACCTTTCAGGCCGGTGAACGGGCCTGTAATCAGGTTCACAGGGCCTCTGGCGGTCTGCACCGTCCCATTCGCGGAAATGCCATTGATATCAAACGCGTCATTCACGTGATTGAAATTGACATGGTTCAGGATATTGACTGCCTGCGCGATCAGATTCAAGCGCACGTTGTGCTCGCGATTGATGTAGATCGCTTTTTGCAGGTTCATGTCCCAAGTGTAGAAAGGTGCGCCGCGGTTGTTATCACGCGAAGAGAAGAAAGGTATCGCGTAATTGCTGTCGAGAGTCTGGCCGTTGATCTTGTTGGTGGTGTTTGGTATACGAACGGAGAATGGCAACCCACTGCGCAGGGTGATGATGGGCGAGATGGTAATGTCGCCAAGGATAGCGGACAGCGCTCCCTGTCCCGGCTTGAACGGCGTCACGTAAACGGCGTTCGCGGTGAAGATGTGGGGAATATCGAAAACCGAGACAGCGCGGAACGAGCTAAGCGCATCAGGCCGGAACCAGTTTTGGAAGCTGGCAAAGTCAATGGTGTCGTCAATGGTCTTGCTCCAGGTGTAATTCGCCTGGAATTGGAGACCGTGCGTAAACCGTTTTGTCAGCGACGCCGTGAGGCCGTGGTAAATAGAGCTGCCGTTCGAAGCATAGGTGGTGTGCTGGAACTGGCTGCCGGTGGGCGCATAGAGCGGGCCGCCTGTCGCGTCGGTGCAGGTTGGATCGCCTGGAGGACACAACGGAGAACCAACAGGAATCCGCGCGTAAGCGGTCTCTACAGGCATCTGCAGATGTACGGCGTGATACATGTTGTATCCCAGTTCCAGCGAGTAGTCCTTGCCAAGCTGCTGGGCAATCCCTGCGCTGGTTTGGAAGCTGTAAGGATTTTTGTAATTCGGGGCCACGCTGTATCCCACTGATGCACCCGGTGTAGTGGTATTGATGCCTACCGCAGCAAAATCCGCCGGAGTCAAATGACCGAAAGGCAGTTTGCCGGTTGCGATGCCTGTCTCCCAGAGAGCCGCCACTCGCGGATCCGTCGGGCTCAGAACCTGCAAAACTTCATTGATGTATCGTCCGCTGCCATCCAGCAAGGAACCATAGGAAGGAATCAGCACGTCCACCGGCGCGTAATAGATGCCGGCGCCGGCGCGGACGATGGTCTTATGGCTGCCAAACGGGTCCCAGGCAAAGCCCAGCCGAGGCGAAGCATAGAAGCTGGCGCCAAGCGGTGAGGGTTCACCATCCACATCAAAGCGCACGCCGGCGTTGACCGTGAGCCGGGATGACATCTTCCAGCTATCCTGAACGTAGCTGCCAAAATAGTGTCCCCAGCCATGCCAGATGGGGTTATTGAATCCAGCCACTACGTCTACGGGCAAGCCAAAGGCAAAGGACTGTCCGGCACTCAGGTTGGTGCTTCCCGGCCCGGTAGCGGGAAGTCCGTTGCTCAAGTTGAACCCGACTAGATGTGCCTGAACAGCCGCGGGGGCCAGCGTGATGAGTGGAAGAAGTCCATCTTTGAAATCAAATTCATTGTTGAACCAGAGATCGTCTTCCACGGTGTAATTTGCCGGACGGTACGATGCCCCGAACTTAAATGTGTGCGCTCCCCTGTTCCAGGTGACGTCATCTTCAAACTGGTAGCGCTGCTGGTGGGCCTTATAGGGGATCAGTGAAGGCTCGCCAAACGTGGACGTGCCACCCAAGCCGGGCGCACCGAGGTTTCCAAGGCTAAAGTTGATGCCATTATCGGCATTGGGCAGGGCCTGCGAGCTATTGCGAGGCACTACCTGAATCAACACCTGATTCAGCAGGTTTGCGTTGATCGTCCGAGTCCATGTGCCCAGAATGCTGAAATCGCGCACAAAGAGACCGCTGCCGTCAGGCGTGGAATTGGTAATACCAGCGATGGCCGAATGGAAGTTGTTATGAACGTATCCCGCGCGCAAGGTGAACGAATCACGGTCACTCTTGAGGTAATCAAAACGCATGATTACGTTATGCAACCGGTCGGGAGCGTTGAAAACACCGTTGTCACGATTCAGTATCTGGGCAAGCTGGGGATCGTTTGTGGGCGTAAGACCGGGAGTGATTCCGTTGGCAAACCCGACCAGGAATGGATCTCCGCTGGCTTTAAGAGCGTTGACATAGCACAGTTGATCGGGTGATCCGCCGGCAAACTGCGCAGCGCAGTTTGCGCCCAGCCCCGGACCGCTGATTCCCTGCGCTTCAGGCGAATTGAGAATGCTATTGAAAAATGGCGTATCAAGGCGCTGAAATTCATAGGCAGTAAAGAAGAACAACTTATCCTTTACTACAGGGCCACCCAGCGACGTGCCCATGTAAACGTTCTGGCTAAATGCCTTGGGAAAGCCTTCCAACCCGTTGAAGAAATTCGTTGCTTCAGTGTGCTGATCGCGGAAATAGCCGAAGGCGTCACCGTGCCATTTCTGGCCGCCGCTCTTGGTGACAATGTTGATTGCGCTGCCGTCAGTAAATCCGAATTCGGCGGCAAATGCGTTGCGGTTTACCTGATATTCCTGAATGGCATCCACGGGAAGATTGGTAACGCGATACTGTCCGGTGCCATATTCGTTTTCGCCGCCATCGATGGTGGAAAGATTGTTGCGGCCGTTGCTGCCGCCGATGGAGAAGCCGGTTGTCAGGTATCCGGTAAAGCCGGGGTTCTGCGCCCGCGTGGAATCTGAATTACTGACGCCGGGAAGCGTGTAAACGTCATTGGTGAAGTTGCGGTTCAGGTTGGGCAGTTCCTGCACCTGGAGAGAATTGATGGTGTTGGCCTGCTGCGACTGTTCAGT
>JASLFF010000379.1 GCA_030150795.1 Terriglobales bacterium
GGGATGACCCACACGGGTAGCGAGAGATCACTACCCGTGTGGGTCATCCCTGAAATATTTGTGACGATAGGGCTCCCTCGTAACTCGGGATTGCAGAAAAACTCTATACCCCCACCGGCTGCTTTGAGCGGTCCTTCACTGGCACTGGTGTAAACCAATTGTGGCGGTCAGTGGCCGTCCCATTCACAATGCCAAAGAATTCGCGCTGTAATGCCAGCGTGACCGGCCCTGTGGTTCCGTTGTTAATGCTGATTTTGTCGATAGAGCGGATGGGAGTAATTTCTGAAGCGGTACCGCAGAAGAAAACTTCATCGGCCAGGTAGAGCATTTCGCGGGGAATCATCTGCTCAACCACCGGCAAGCCAATGTCCTCTGCCAGGGCAATAACGCTCTCACGCGTAATGCCGGGCAGCACAGAATTGCCCAGCGGCGGGGTCAGCAGCTTGCCTTTGCGGACGATAAAAATGTTTGCCCCTGACGCTTCGCTCACATAGCCATTCACGTCCAGGGCGATGCCTTCCACATAGCCGTTTACGATTGCTTCCATCTTGATGAGCTGGGAATTCATGTAATTCGCGCCGGCCTTGGACATTGCCGGCATTGTGTTTGGCGCGATGCGCGACCATGAAGAGACACAGGCATCAATGCCTTCGCTCACGTCGCCGTGCCCCAGATACTTGCCCCACGGATAATTGGTCATATAGACCTCAGTGGGTGAGTTGAAGGGATTCACCCCGGCTTCGCCATAACCTCGCATGACGATCGGGCGCAGGTAACAGGGCCAGACGCCATTGCTTGCAATTAGTTCAAGAGAGGCGGCGCAAAGCTGATCAAGGCTGTAATCGATATCGATGCGGTAGATTTTGGCCGAGTCGATGAGCCGCTGCATGTGGTCGCGAAGCCGGAAAATGGCCGGTTTGCCTTCTGGCGCGTAGCAACGAATACCTTCAAAAACGGAAGAACCGTAGTTGACCACGTGGGCCATCACGTGAATCTGGGCATCCTTCCAGGGAATCAGTTTCCCGTTATGCCAGATTTTTTCCGTCGCTTGGATCGCCATTGGGGGCTCCTTCAGATTGGAGTGCTGCTGCCTGAATGCCATTTTCGGACTTCCGTCCCCGACTTCAGGACGGCCAAACGCACTCTACCACTTATTTAGATAGAAAATTCAGGCGAACAGCACATTATATCTGACGGAAATTTCCCCGGCTAACATTAGATACGCTGAATTCTGGAGCGCGTGCTTTGCAAATGTTTGCCGGGGAAGCGATTCTACTGTCGTGAACCGGTTGCCGCTTGCGATTGTCCCGCTTTTTCCGTGGTTGCAGCATTCGGAGTGCTTTGCGCCACCGCCGTCGCAGGCGTGTAGAGATATGTTTGCGGGTTCGCCATGATTGTTGGCATGGCGGCGAAAGGCTTGGAGTAATCATTGGCGGCATTCCAGAACAGGAATCCATCGCCGTGATGTCCGTGGGAAGAACTGACCTGCTTCAGGATGTATTCCGGCGAGTAAGTCTTGGTGCGCCAGTGGAAAGCCTGGAGCCAGGGTCGCAACACCACTCCGGTGCCGGCTGTGACTTTCTCAAAACGGTCCATGGAAACGCTGATGAAATGCTCCGGAGCGTCGCCCGGGGCCGCGTAGCCATCCATTCCAAAGAAATGCGAGGGGTAGATCATGGGCGAAAGCACATCACAGTGCTTGGCCATTTTCGTAATGTCCTGGCCCGTATGGCTCAAGTCCACCTGCCGCTGCCATGCCATGATCCCAAACACGTCGAGTGAAATCAGCACGCCCATGGGGTGCAACTGCGTATAGGCGCGATCAAGAAAATTGGCGATCACGTCATCGCGATGCATTTTGGGGTCTTTTTGGAAGGCAAACTCTGCGTCCGCCTGGTTTCCTTCAGCAGGAAAACGGACATAGTCAAACTGGATTTCGTCCACGCCGGAGGTGGCCACATACTTCGCCAGGGCGATGTTGTAGTCCTGGACCTCTTTATTAGAGCTGTCTGACCAAACCAGCTTGCCATTTTCGCGCCAGGGCTGGTGCAGGCTCTTGGATTGCACCGCCAGTTGGCTATGGTTCTGGGCGATGTTGTCGTCCCGGAAAAGCGCTTGCCGCGCGATTACGTGCATATCCAGCGAGTGCAGGAACCGGACATACTTAGGCAGATTCGTGATCGGATGGTTCTTGACCTTTTTTGCCAGGGGGTGATCAAACGGGATGTTGATGCTGCCGTCGCTATCCTTAATGTCAAACACCACGGCATTTCCGCCCGCCTGATGCCACCGGCGGACCAAATCAATTCCGTGGGCGCTGCCGGCAGTCCCGCCCGTCATATAAATGGCGCGGACTTCAGTTTCTTTGAGGAAGGGCCGTGTTTTCTCCACAATAGGCTGCGGTTCAATGCCGGGAACCAGGATATTGTCGCCCTTCTTAAATGTGGTTTTGCCGCCATTCGCTTTAGCGATGGCGTCAACGTATTCCGCCACTGTCATGTACTGAGACTCTGTCAGATGGCCGCGCGCCAGGAACTGGGCCGTGGTAACGGCTTTTGCCGTCACCATGATTGTTCCCGGAGGCAGTTCTTGTGGCTGCGCAGGGGTAGCTGACGCGGGGTTCTGCGCGGCGACAACCGGTTTTTCAGCAGCGGAAGCTTGAATCTGGTCGTGTCGCGTGAGAGCGACGATCACAACAATCAGCCCTATTACAACCAGGGCCGCAGAGGAGATGAAACGAAACTTTTTGGGTAACATTTGGGCTCTTTCCCGGGGTCTTGCAGGCATCTTACCATGCGTCCGGGTACTCTGATCAAAATGGCGTGAGTGTCTGGCCTTTTGTCACACACTCAGCATCTAAGTGTTTGATGCATGTAGATGAAATGTTGACGGATTAGTAATGACAACTCTGCAGCTTACATCTCCATCTCACATTTACACCTCTGAAACTGGGAGGAGTCCTCGGCAAAAGAGGCGGGGAATTATATGAGGACCGGTTTTAATACTGCTCTTGATCCCACCCGGCGCAGCTCAGACGCGCAGGACTTTGAGACCGCTTTGCGGCGGAAGATCGTTGGCCAGGACCCGGCCGTCGAAAAAGTGGTGGAAATTTACCAGATGTTTCTCGCGGGATTAAACGCTCCCGGGCGTCCTGTGGGAAACCTTCTCTTTCTTGGGCCAACCGGCTCAGGCAAGACGCGCGTGGTGGAAGCCGTCGCGGAATCGCTTTTCGGCGATCCCCGGGCGATCATCAAGATTGACTGCGCTGAATTTCAGCACAGCCATGAGATTGCCAAGCTGATTGGCTCGCCACCCGGCTATCTGGGACATCGCGAGACCCACCCTCTGCTCACGCAGGAGGCGCTCAACCAATGGCATACGGAAAAGCTCAAGCTCACGCTGCTGCTGTTCGACGAAATTGAAAAAGCCAGTGACGCGCTATGGCAGCTCCTGCTCGGCATCCTGGACAAAGCCACGCTTACCTTGGGCGACAATCGCCGCGTTGATCTTTCCCAGTGCCTGATCGTGAT
>JASLFF010000129.1 GCA_030150795.1 Terriglobales bacterium
CGCATGTTCGTCCGGGAAGTGAAATTGGCGAGAACGCGCATGTGGGCAACTTTGTGGAAACAAAAAAGACCCGCCTGGGACGCGGCGCCAAAGCCAATCACCTGAGCTACCTTGGCGACTCCGACATCGGTGCAGGCGTGAACGTGGGCGCGGGCACAATCACTTGTAATTACGATGGCACGCACAAGCACATGACCGTGATTGAAGAAAACGCTTTCATCGGCAGCGACTCCACTCTGGTAGCGCCCGTCCGCATTGGCAAGGGCGCTTATGTGGCCGCCGGTTCAACCATCACTGAGGACGTCCCCGCGGACGCTCTGGCGCTTGGCCGCAGCCGCCAGACCACCAAAGAAGGTTGGGCGCGGCAGCAAAGGGACGAGCGGGCCAAAGCCAAGGCCGGCAAGTGAAGAGTTCCGATAAGGACGTTCATTGACTTTTTTGATACCAATTTCGTGTTCATGCGTCTGATCACATAGACAATTCGGATAGATACCCGATCTGCGCCTTACCCTTGAGGAGGAATTTCTTATGCGTCGCTTGTTTCTCGTAATTTTCTTGTGCCTCTCTACATTTGCTTTTTCCCAGCAGAAAGGCTCGCCGGAAGAACTGCCCAAGCTTGAGCATTTGAGCGCCGATCAGGTAAATCCGCAGGTCGATCCATGCACGGATTTTTACCAGTACTCATGCAGCAAATTTTTTGCCGCCAACCCCATTCCTCCTGATCGCGCAGCATGGGGCGTTGCCGGACCTTTACAGCAGTGGAATGAAACAGTGTTGCGCCAGGCGTTGGAAGCGGCTGCGGCCAAGAAGCAGGGACGCACTCCAGTGGAACAGAAGATTGGCGACTACTGGACCAGTTGCATGGATGAAAGCGCCATTGAAAGCTCTTCTGCCAAGGCTTTCCAGGCCGAGTTGAAGCGCATTGACGATCTCAAGCAGAAATCTCAACTGGTTGACCAGTTGGCGCACCAGCATTTAACGATCGGAGGCGCCTGGCTTTACGAAGATAATGCCACTTTCGCTCCACTCTTTGGTTTGTCCGCCATTCAGGATTATGACGACGCGCAAAAGACCGTCGGACAGTTTGACCAGGGCGGCTTTGCACTGCCGGGCCGCGAGTTTTATTCCAAAGACGATGCCAAATCCCAGGAGATCCGCAAGAAATATCTTGAGCATATCGCGAACATGCTGAAGCTGAGCGGAGAGTCGCAATCACAAGCCACGGCTGACGCCGCCACGGTAATGAAGATTGAAACCGAACTGGCCAATGCCGCCATGGACGTGATAAAACGCCGCGATCCTAAAAACATCAACAACAAAATGACGCTGGCTGAGCTTCAAAAGCTCACGCCTTCATTTGACTTTCAGCGTTACCTGACCCTGGTACACGCTCCCGCGCAGCAGACTTTTCTGGTGACCTCGCCGGATTTCTTCCGGGGTCTTGAGCACTCGATCCAACAGCATTCGCTGGCCGACTGGAAGGTCTACCTCAAATGGCAGCTGGCCCATGATTCCGCGCCGTACATGGGCAAAGCGTTCGTGAATGAAAACTTTAATTTCTTTTCGCACACGCTGGCCGGCACGCCGGAACTCTCTCCGCGCTGGCGCCGTTGCGTCCACTCAGCCGACAACGCCCTGGGTGAAGCTCTGGGCCAGGCCTATGTTGCCCGCGCCTTCCCACCCGATAGCAAAGAGCGGGTGCTGCGCATCGTGAAGGCCATTGAAGGCGCTTTGGACCAGGACATCACTAATGTCACATGGATGACCGACGCCACCAAAAAACAGGCGAGCACAAAACTTCACGCCATCCTGGATAAAATCGGCTATCCCGATAAGTGGCGTGACTACTCCGCTCTGCAAATCACGCCCAATAATTATCTGGAAAACATACACCGCGCCACGACCTTTGAGTACAATCGCTGGCTGCAAAAAATCGGCAAGCCCATTGACCGTTATGACTGGACCATGACGCCGCCCACGATTAATGCCTATTACGATCCACAATTCAATACCATTAACTTCCCTGCCGGAATTCTACAGCCTCCTTTCTTCAACGCCGATGCCGATGACGCGACAAATTTCGGCGCTGAAGGCGCTGTGATTGGCCATGAAATCACGCATGGTTTTGACGATCAGGGCCGCAAGTTTGACGCCCAGGGAAATCTCCACGACTGGTGGACGCCCGAGGACGCCAAAAATTATGACGAGCGCGGCAAGTGCATCTCAGACGAATACACACAGGAAATCCCTGAAGCCGGCGTGAAGCAGAACGGGCTTCTTACCCAGGGTGAAGACACAGCGGACAACGGCGGTCTCTACCTGGCCCTTATCGCGCTGGAAAATGACCTGAAACAGCAGGGCAAGACGCTTGAAACCAAGGGTGACGATGGACTGACGGAAGTGCAGCGGTTTTTCCTGTCGTTCGCCAATAATTGGTGCGCCCAGTTGCGCCCGGAAGTGATGCGCACCGCCGTCCTCACCAATCCGCACTCAATTCCCAAGTACCGGGTGAATAACACGATCGCCAATATGCCGGAGTTTGCCAAAGCATTCGGATGCGCCAAAGGCAAGCCTCTGGTGCATGAAAATGCCTGCCGCGTCTGGTAGGAGACACGGCGCAAAGTCCATTTTGATCCTGCGGCTGGCGTCAGCTCTCGATTTCAACGCCACCCGGCGGCAGACTTAGCCATCTCACTTTCAGGTGGGAGGTGGTGTATGGCAGAGCGCAAAGGGCCAAAGGAAATTTCTCCTCAGGGAAGGCGGCCAGGCAAGGAAATGTCAGAGAAGAGCCCGAATCCGCACGGCGAGAGCAAGATCCTGCAAATGCCCATCCGAACACAGCAGCGTAACGAAACCTCTGGGAAAAACATTCCCAAAGTCCCCAACACGATTGGCGGCAACCTGAATCCCTCTGTCGCGCATGACTTTGAAAAGCATGTGGTCAGCTCCAAAAATCCAGAGGACAAACGGCCGCGCCCATCCAAGCCAGTGAAGGAAATCAAGCGCAGAGACGCCTGAGGAAAAAGCTGAAACACGGAGGGACACAGGAAACGGAGGGCTTGATTTTGAAACTTAATTCCTCCGCTTCCTCGTTTCCTCCGTGTTTCAAAGGTTGTCAGTGTCGTGGACTTAAAGCGTTTCAGGATTGCTGTATTTCAGAATCACCAATCTCTATCCTCATGAACGTGCCACCCTGAGCCAAGCACGCCATTTCCTTGCCATTGCCATGCTCAGGACGCGAGGGCGAAGGGTCTGCTCTGCCGCTCTTTAGGACAGCTAATCATCCAAGCAGTCTTGGATAGCCCTATGATGCAGCGGAGCCGATCCTTCGGCTTCGCGGAAGCTGTGTCGAAACTCTGAAGTTCAGCGTGGCTCACCTCAGGATGGCACGTCGCGGGGGGTGAGATGGATCATCAAGATGGATCATTAAGCTGCAACCTGCCGTAGTTACAGCAATACAGGAAAGCTATAGCTTCAAGGCTCAGACTGAATCGCGTCCTCACATTTGTCTTTGCGACAGGACTTTTCCGCTTCCTGCTAGACTATGGCCGATGCCGGCCTCCAAACCCAAAACAAAATCCATGCAGGCCAAGACGTTTGAAGCAGTGCTGGAGCGTACCGCCGACCGTCTGCGTTGGGTGATTGCGCGCATTCCTTTTGACGCTGCCAAAATCTGGGGCAAGCGCGGCCAGATAAAGATTCAGGGTGAGATCAACGGGTTCGCTTTCCGCGCGATTCTTTTCCCGACCGGTCAGGGCACTCACTTTCTCATCGTCAACAAGAAGATGTTGGGCGGCGGAAAGACGGCGGCAGGGCTCACAGCAAAATTTCGGATCCAACCGGATGCGACTCCACGCATCACTGTTTCACCGCCCGCAGAGCTGTTGCGCGAATTAGGACAGTCAAAGCGGCTGCTGAAGTTCTTTGAATCGTTGAGCCCTTCACGGCGGCATGAAATTGCCAAGTGGATTGCGCAGTGCAAAACCTCAGAGGCCCGAAAGTGCAGGTCTCAACGGCTTGCCGAATGGTTGATGGAGACCATGGAAGCCGAGCGCGAGCTGCCGCCCATGATGCAACTGGCTTTTCGGCAGAACCCTAAAGCAGGCGAACAGTGGGAGCGCATGTCGCCATCGCATCGCCGCGCGCATCTCTTTTCTATTTTTCATTACCGAACACCAGAGGCGCGGGCCAATCGCGCTCAGAAGTGTGTGGAAGAGTTGTTGGGTCGAGCGGAGAAGGCTGTCGCTCGCGAAGACCAAGATGGGCAACGGTATTGATTTAAAGCCCTCTGAGCAGCATTGACATGCTGGTATCAAGCCCTTTCGCCAGCTTTTGCAGGTGAGCGCGGAAAAGAGGCGGAAGTCTTAAAGGAGAAAGGGGTGATGGCACAAAACAGCGACCCCGGAAACCGCAATCCGAGCCTTTATTTTGCTTTAATGCGCGCTTTATTGCCCCATCTTGATCAAAGAAATAGCGCCAGAAGTAGCCCGTTACAGCTTCTCTTCAATGCCTTCATCTTCCCATTGATGACCACATCCATCGCACTGCCATTTGAACTTCACCTCGGCAGCTGTGGACTCTGCCTCAGCCCCATCGTCTCTCAAAAATACTTCCTGGGAATGGCATTTGGGACAAAGCACGGCATATTCTTTGTCTTCATCCGGGTCTTCCTCCTCTTGCCCGGGGGGCGTAGAGGTTCAGCACATCGAAAGCGCGGCGGCTGTTGAAGGCATGGACCTTGAGCTCAACTCCACCGTCAAAGCTCCCTTTGAAATCTTCCAAGTCAACAATATTTTCAGGTCCCAGAGAGGACGCGATAAAGTTGGCATCAAGCAGGGCCTTTAGCTGCTTCGCTTCAGACTCATTTCGAACTGTACGTACGCAAACCAATTTGTGGGCGGAATCCTCTGTATCGTCTTTGTAGTCGGGAAGCTCCGGATCCGGTGGAGGCGCTGCGGCTAGTTGAATTTTCAGCCCTCTTTCAGAAATCACTGCCTGCAATGCTTCCCTGGCTGTCGGAACCAGATCAAAGGCGTCATCGGCCACCCGGCCAAGCTCTTCCTCAGTCATGTGGCGATAGGTATCCGTAAGCTGATGCCATTGTTCTTGCTGATCCAGATTTTTCATAGCGAAAGATGATACGTTTGCCGACTCTATACGGCAACAGCAACTCAGCCTTTATTTCGAAGGATTCTCCGCCGCCACAGAGTTGCCCACTAACATCCCCTGCACCGTGGGAGCGCATGTCTCAGTCGCATCGGCGCGCATAACTGTTCAGCCTCTTTCACTATCGCCAACCGGAAGCGCGGGCCCGTCGGGTGGCCAAGGTCGTCGAGGAGATGCTGGGCAGGAAGCCGAACCGGGTACAATGTTCCTGAATTACGTCAATACAGAGGGATGAAGATGGGTAGCATACTGACGTGGTCTACCATAATCCTCGCGATTTGGGGTGCTGTTGGACCATTGGTTGGTGTTCGTTATGGGCAAGATTTATCAAAGCGCAATCAGCGGGCACAATGGGTACTCGACAGTAAGAAACAGGAATTCAAAGAAATTCTTAAAGCAATGGCGGAGGCGTTCTCGTCCTATGTATATTTTCAATCATTACCCAGCGGGAGCGATACAGTTATCTTGCATGATGCTGAAAATAAGATGTTCCAGGCGATTGAGAGCTGCTTGTTCATTAGGGAACGTCTAAAGAAACAAGAAATCGGTGAGCAGTTTGTGAAACTGCTTGAGTCAATGCTGAAAGGCAGAACTTATGAAGAAGCCAGCGTGGAATATCTGCGGATTCGAGATGAGGTCATTGAATTAACAAACGATCTGCTCTAATACAAGTTAAATACGTCATTGAGTGAATAAGGCAAGATATATTTCCCTCCGGCTTGCTCCAAT
>JASLFF010000445.1 GCA_030150795.1 Terriglobales bacterium
TCCACATCTTTGTCTTCGGCATCGATCTTTTCAATCAGGTTCACCGCAAACTGCAGCAGCGATCCATCAAGCGTAACGTCCGTTACGCGCGCGGCTTTCTCGCTCAGTTTGTCCAGATTGCCGAGTTGCAGCTTCGCGTCCTGTCCGTAGCCGCGCAGGGTGGAAAAGCACAGGACTGCGGCAACTAGAATTCGGGTTAACTTGCGGGTTGCAAGGTTCATAAGCGTTCTCTCCTGATCTTGTCGTTAGGTTCTGCCTGCAACTGAGCGTGCTGCAGGACATGGTTCAGCTTGGCGCGAGCAATCTCCAGTGCCAGGATTGCCTGGTCGCGTGCGCGTTCCGCTTCTTGCTGGAGCTGCTGCTGTTTCGCTCTGGCAATCCGCATTTCTTCCGCATGGCGATATTCGGAGTATTGATAGCCGCCGATGCCGCACGCCAGCAGCAACACCGCCACCACGGCAATGGTCCATGCCGGACGCAGCGTCCACCACGCCAGAAATTTTCCATTGACCTTCTTAGTTGCCGGCTGCGTTGCGTCTTCGGACTTGGATTGGTTCACCCGCGCCTGGTTCACCCGAATTAATGTCCTCTGGGTAAACCCTTCACCCGGATCTTTGCGCTTCAGCGCTTCACGAAGATCGTCTTCAGAAAAATGCATATCGAACCTCTCGAATCTTGCGCGTGAGTCCCTTGCGCAGGTCGGCCAGTGAGCGATGCAGCGTGCTCTTCACCGTGTTCACCGGCATTTCCAGAACTTCCGCAATCTCGGCCGGGCCCAGACCTTCTTGAAACCTCATAATCACCACCAGCCGCTGCTTTTCCGGCAGCGTCGCCAGGCTTTGCTGCAATCGCTCCAGCAGCATGGGATCGGCGTGCCCAGAAGCCGTTGCCGGTTCCGGGGCTTCTTCCAGCGCCATCTCACGGCGGCGATGCTTCTTTCTTCCCTGGTCAATGCAGCGGTTCGACGTGACTTTTCGCAACCAGTACGTCAGGTGCGCCGGAGACTGTATTCGATCGATACTCTGAAACAGTTCCAAAAAAACTTCCTGCGCCAGGTCTTCCGCCAGAGAGCGGTCCTGCAAAAAGTGGTACGCAATGCTGAAGACCATTCCCTGATGCTCGCGCACCAGGTCGGCAAAGGCCTCCGCGTCACCATTGAGTGACAGCGTTAGCGCCTGCTTAAGCCGATCATCTTCAAATGCCGCCGTTTGCTCCAAGTGCCCTCTCTTGAACAGTTATACGCAGCAGAAGCAAATTCGGGTGCAAGATTCTTGCTAAGCTAGAAGAATCAGGAGGTTAAGCGATGGCCGACGCCAGGTCTTTTGAGGCGGATTATCTTGACGAGGTGCGCCGCAGCTTTCGCGGCTATAAACGGTTGGCCGGCGGCGGTCTGATTCAGTTGACCGACGCTGACTTCTTCAAGGCCCCGGACGCCGAATCCAACTGTGCCGCCCAGATCGTGAAGCACATGGCCGGCAACCTGCGCTCCCGCTGGCTGGACTTTCTAACCACTGACGGCGAAAAGCCTGACCGCCATCGCGACCAGGAATTTGTGCTGACTGAAGCCGACGCGCGCCCCGATCTGATGCGTCGCTGGGAAGAGAGCTTTAAGATTGTGTTTGATACCGTCGCGTCGTTGAAGCCTGAGGACTTTGTGAAAACGGTGACGATCCGCGGCGAGCCGCACACCATCCTGCAGGCGATCAACCGCAGCCTGATGCACACGGCTTACCACGTCGGGCAGATTCTTTACGTGGGCAAGCACCTGCGCGGCGCGGCGTGGACGGTCTTGAGTATCCCGAAAGGTAAATCAGAAGAATTCAACGCCATGAAGCCGGAAGACCGCAAAACGAAGCTGCCGAGCCGTCCGTGATCTTTTCCGGTACGGCGATACCGCGTTTCTTATCACACCGATCTAGTGCATTTGCAGGCAAGGTATCCCGATCTCAATGCTAGAGCTCAGCAGTTATAGCAACGCAGGGAGTTACGGTTCTAATTCTTCCGGCTTTTCTTGAGCGCGTCCTGGTAGCGCTTCAGGTTCTTCTTGAAGTCTGCCGACTTAGGGTCAAGTTGCAGAGCTTTTTGCTCGGTTTCTACCGCTTCTTTATACATGGTGTTCAGAAACTGGGACTCAGCTAGCGTTTCAATGATCCCCGGGGACTTCCATTGGTCCAATTCAACAGCAATCTGAGCATGCTTAAGCGCTTCCACTGGATTGCGGACCTCCTCTTCGGTTGCATAGATCCAGGCAATCTCGCTGTGTGCCAGCGTGTATTTTGGCTCCAGACGCAAAGCCTCAAGCTGTTCGTCGGCGTCGCCTTTGACGTCTCCCGATTTGAACAAGGTTACACCGAGATTGTAGTGAGCCTTGGCAGCCCCTGGATCGAGACGAATCGCTTCTCGGAGTTGAGAAATGGCTTGCGGATAGTTGCCTCTCTCACCGAGCAGATTGCCAAGATTCACGTGCGGTTTTGCATTCCCCGGATCCGCAGCGATTGCCATGCGATATTGTGCAACCGCAGGCCCCAGATTGCCGGTTGCACGGAGAAGATTGCCGTAATCATTGTGAATATCAGAGTCATCAGGCCTAAGCCGCAAAGCCTCCAGGAATTCAAGTGTCGCTTGAGTAAAATTACCTTGCCTCTGCAGATCATAGGCCAGATGGTAGTGGGCGTTCCCATCCCGAGGATCCAAGGTGATGCCCTGGCGAAGCTCAACAATGGCCTGGTCAAGAGCATCCTTACGTTCGAATGCGATACCAAGGTTGACGTGCGCGCTGGCCTGGACGGGAGCAAGACGCAAAGCCTCGCGAAACTCTGCGATCGCTGCATCCAGGGCTCCCTTTTTGGATAGTGCCGCGCCCAGGCCGCTGTGAAGAGCCACGTCATCAGGCGCAAGTTTCACCGCTTCCCGGTATTCTGCAATTGCCCCATCCAAGTCGCCCCTGGCGTCCAGTTCTTTTGCCAGACGCAAATGGGCAGCGGCTTCCGTTGGCGCGCTGTTTTGATTAAGGGTGGTTTGTGAACTTGCAAATCCGCAAACAAACAAAAGGAACAGGCCTGCGATGCAGCATTCATTTCTCATTGACGGTCTTCACTCCTCAACTCGAAGAGGAGATTAGCAGAGCTGCTGGATGTTACCCAACCGACAATTCACGGCAGCAAGCGAGTGTCGCAGAACGTCGCTCTTGCATGTAGGCGCCGCTCGGCCCAAACGGCAGAAGACGTTGCATCGCCGCGCCAATCGTGACGTACCAACTGTGACTTCTATCACAGCCCTTTCCCTGCCCGGACACTAACTTAAAGCTTACGAAATTTGGATTAGAGGGAGAGCAGCATGGTGGTGGCGCACAGAACTCCAGATATGGGCCGGGTTGGGCAGGATTTCTCACGAAATCCTATGCTCGTTTACTGGGAGATGACCCAGACCTGCGGCCTTGCCTGCAAGCATTGCCGCGCTGAAGCCATGCCGGGTTCGCATCCGCTCGAACTGACAACCGCTGAAAGCAAGGCTTTTATTCGCCAGCTCCTCGATTTTGGCGATCCGCTGCCGCACCTGATTCTCACCGGCGGAGACCCTTTGCGGCGCAAGGATATCTGTCAACTGATCGATTACGCGCGCGACCTTGGTCTGGGGGTTTCCATCACGCCCAGCGCCACCCCGGAGCTGACCAACGAAGCCATCTCCAAGCTGAACCAGCATGGCATTCAGGCCCTGGGACTAAGCCTTGATGGATCGACCGCCGCCAAGCATGATGCGATCCGTAACGTGCCGGGAACATTCGAACACACCCTGG
>JASLFF010000449.1 GCA_030150795.1 Terriglobales bacterium
GAGATTGGCATCACCATCCCTATTCGCGGATGGGCCTTTGAGGTTGACAATTTCCGCACCGGAGCGCATAACTTTTTTGACCACGACGCCATAGAAAACTCCAACCTCTTTTTCCCTCTCACGATTGAAGGCGCCCGCATAACCGGGACGGAAGTTACCGTGCGCGCGCCCCATCTCTTCAAAAAGCTTGATGTGCACATGGTGTATTCACACCAATCAGCGGAAGGCTCCGGGGCCGTTACAGGCGGGCTGACCGACTTTACTCCGCCCGACGAAGGTTTCTTCTTTCTGGATCACGACCAACGCAATACGCTGAGCACCGGCTTCAGCCTCATTCTCCCGAGGACAAGCTGGGTTTCCGGCAACGTCGGTTACGGCTCCGGGTTCCTCAACGGAGACGGCCCTGACCATTTGCCGGGCTATGCCACAGTTGATCTGGCCGTGGGCAAATCGTTTGGCGAAAACTGGGCCATAAAATTAACCGGGACGAATTTGGCCAACAAGCACTATTTCGTGGACTTCAGCAATACATTTGGTGGGTCGCACTTTGGCGAGCCGCGAATGATCTCAGCTCAATTGCGCTACAGATTTCACTACTAAGGGCAATGAAATCGATCTAGAGTCTTCGCAATGCGGCGGTTGATATCAATTTCGATGGTAGCAGTGCTTGCCGGATGGCTGGCTATTCTACTTGCCGGCGCGCACTTCTCTGCATGCAATATGGTCTGCTGCCGTCGCGCAGCCGCCAAGCCTCACTGCTCGCACATGGAGGATATGGAAGCCTCCGGTAATGCGCAGAGTGGAACTGAAGTTTACGCGGGTTCTAAGGCATGCCCTGGAAAATGTTGCGTCAAGGGTAGAAGCATCCAGTTTGGATTGGCTGCTCCCGGTTTAACTTCCATCTCTTCTGCTCCAAAGTTCCTTTCTCCTTTCCTTTCTTCCATCAGCCCCTGGTTGTGGCCGCACTATAGCCGTCACGGCCGCGCACCACCCCATACCGTCTAAATCTCAGTTCAAAGTTCGGCGCTTCTTACTACGCTGCGCTCCTCTCGCAATGTGCGTAGCTGGCGTCCATCTAGGGACGACTCACCCTTCATCCGCCAGGAGGACCCCGCTGGGATGGACAACGGGACTTTTTTGCAGTGTCTGCTATGGCCAAAGGAGGATTATTTCGGCCCGCGCAAATTTGAAGAACGCTGCAGTGAGTTATTTGAGAAAACATATGAAGAGCAGCAGGATTATCATCGCTTTTATTCTCCTGATGGGGGTGGGCATTCCCTCATCAGCTACTAATCCGTCTATTACGCGATCACAAGCAACAAATCTCGGCAAAGTGCATTTTGCCAATTCCTGCTCTACCAGAGTGCAGTTGCAGTTTACTAACGCAGTGGCCATGCTTCATTCGTTTCAATATGGGCTCGCGGAAAAGACGTTCAAATATGTGATTGAGGAAGACCCACAGTGCGCGATCGCGTACTGGGGCGTGGCTATGACTCTCTATCACCAGCTCTGGGACTGGCCGAACGTGGGAGCGCTAAAAAATGGGTTAGGTTACTTGGAAAAGGCCAGAGCGCTGCGAAAGAAAACCGCACGAGAACAGGCCTATCTCAATGCAGCCGAGGCATTTTACCAGTCAGAGCAGCGCCTAAAAGGCAGGTCACGTGTTCAAACGTATTCCGATGCGATGCTCGGTGTGCATCGGCGTTATCCCGAAGATTGCGACGCGACGGCTTTCTATGCGCTTTCATTGCTAACATTGCCTTCTGACGGCGATGAAGACCTGAATCGAAAAAAGGCCATCGCGATCTTAACAACACTATTTGCTACACAGCCCGAACATCCTGGCGCTGCTCATTATCTGATTCATGCTGCGGATACGCCGGAACTAGCTCCGCTAGCCCTCGAGGCGGCACGCCGCTACGCGCAAATTGCGCCAGCCTCTCCGCACGCTCTGCATATGCCAGCGCACATCTTTGCTCGCTTGGGAATGTGGCAGGAATCGATTCAATCGAATCTTGCGTCTCTTGCCGCCGCGCAGGAAGCCACGAAATCGGGACGTGATGATGGATCAGGCGATGCATTGCACGCCATGATGTATCTGACATATTCATATTTACAGAGCGGCGATGATGAGAGCGCTCGCCACGTTGTAGAAAGCATCAAGTCCGTTCCGGGAGCAACGGCTAATAGCGTCATCAATAATCAAGCAATTCTCGAAGCGCTCTACGCCGTTGAGACACACGATTGGAAACAAGCCTCGGCCCTAATTTCAGAACCGGGCACCTTTCCCTACGCCAGGATGCGCACCTACTGGGCCCGTGCAATCGGGGCTGCACGATCTGGAGATGTGCTGTCAGCCCGGCAAAACATCGAGAAGCTCGATCAAGCCCGCGCTGGCATGGTGGCATATATGCAAAGCGTGAGCTGCCATATGCACACCATGCATCCACTGAAATCCGAGGTTAGCGTACAGCAGCTTGAGGCTAATGCCTGGTTGGCATGGGCTGAAGGGAAACCGTCGGAAGCTTTGGAAACCATGCGAGCTGCCGCCGTGAAAGAAGACTTTTTCAGCGTGGAATCTCGAACAGTACCTGCATATGAAATGTTGGGCGACCTCCTTCTCGAACTGCATCAGCCGGAACCGGCGCTCGTGGCCTACGTCACGGCATTGAAGGAGTCGCCAGCGCGCTTCAATGCCCTTGCTGGTGCGGCGCGGTCCTCACAAGCCATGGGTAATCTTGCGGCGGCGCGATCCTACTATGAGCTATTAGTAAAGTGCTGCAACCCTAGCGCTGCACGGAAGGAGTTCGAGGCAGACAGATTGTTTATGTCTGGGAACTAACTGTGCACTTGAGGGGTTGTCCTGGGAGGAATTTTGCCGGCGTGAGCGAATCGCTTGTTGGCCGGTTGCATTTTTCGGGCAGCGATAACGTGCCCATGACTGCAAGAAAGGAGTCGTAAGTATGGATCGGCGAATCAAAGAGGCAATTCAGATCATGCTCGACAATAGAACGTCGCAAGTCCAAATTCGCGACCTTGCGCAAAATGTGAATCTTTCACATCCGCACTTCACCAAACTGTTTAAGGAAGAGATAGGTCTTAAGCCGAAGCAATGCGCAATTTACTGGCGGCTACGTCAAGCAAAGAACCTGCTCGATCATACATTTCTGAATGTGAATGAGGTCGCGTCCGCTGTTGGTTTTAAACATGTAAGCAGCTTCACTCGCGCATTTAGACAATTCTATGGGTGTACTCCTTCGGTTTCGCGGGCAGACCACAGCCTGGAGATCATTTGCCGGCAAGAAGAAAAATAAATTGAACGCTCAATTGAGTAACAGCAGATGGAGAAATCCATTCCCAGGCTAACGATGGGCTGCGGTGGTGGCCGGCGGCGCCGTGATTGCCTTGCGGATGTTTGCCTCCGGCGCTTTGTCATTGAACGCGACTGCTCCATCTTTCATAGCAATACCAAGTTTTGACCAGAGCTGGTCCAGATCGATTGGAGCAGGCTTGTCACGCATCTGGTTGTAAAGATCGCGGAGCACGGTGGTACCGGTGGCTTTGTCGCCCATCGCCAGGGCTTTACCGATGTCCCAATCTTCATTGATGTTGCCGCCTCCGCGGTTGATCCCGCGCAGAGCATCTTCAAGTCCTTTGTGGTTACTCGTGCGCTCGCGGATGCGCACGTCAGCCAGCAGGCAAAAAATTGCGCCGCCCCAGTAGGTGCGTCCCCAGGTATGCGTGTTATCAAGTCCCCGATCACCTGATTCCGGCTCGCCTTTGGGCATATCGCGGACAAAAGTTCGCCACATTTCTTGCATTTGCATGCCACCGTTGCGCACCCTGGCCACAGGCTCAACATAGGTAGAGATTCCTTCTTCAATCCAATGCTGATCGTCTTCCATGGAGGGAAACGCCAGATGGATCATTTCATGGACGAGCACCCAGTCTTCCTTGGTTGCCGCGACATCGGCATCGCGGCCCACGCTGATCAAAATGAGTCCACCATCTTTGGGATAGGTAACGCCGTGGCGTATGCCGGAACCGGAGGTGCTACGCATTTTTAACGTGAGGTGCGGAACAGGGAAGTGACCGTAGTAGTTAGCAACGGTACTAGCGGAGGCTTTTACCCAGCCCAGCAGCTCTTCACGTGAGAGCTTCATTGGACCTTCCGGCAGCGTCACGTCAATTGTTGCGCCGGGTGCATTCACGGTCGCGGTGTCCGTGCTGTTCTCTTGTGCCGAAAAGGTTTTTAGCGGGAGCGCAAGAAGAGCGCACGCGGCCAGCGGAAGAATCAGGCTGAGGCGGAGACCGAGAAATCCCATGAATGAAAGAGTAACACCTGATTCAGCTTGCCGCAGCCGCTGTGACAGCCGGCGGATGTTTCTTGCGATAGGCAAGGATCAGCGTATCCACGGAAAATTTTCCGGGCCCAAAGATCAAAATCAGCAGTGAAACCAGCAGGAACGGGAATGGATCTGCGCCGAAAAACTTTCCTGATTCGGAAAAGAAAGACGTAAATGCTTCCCTGTCAGCGGTGATATACGCCACGATCATATTGATGAGCAAAGGGACGGAGATGAGTCGCGATGCCAGCCCGAGGATTAACAGAATGCCCCCGATGGTTTCAAGCGAAGCGTTGAAGTAAGCGTTCAAGGCCGGCGCGGGAATGCCCAGCTCGGTGAAGAATGCCACGACTTTGTCGATGTGGCCAAACTTGCCAATGCCGCTCTGGAGGAAAAGCCATCCCCAATAAACCCGAATCAGCAGCAGAAAAGGCGATTGCAGCGAGTTGACAGCCTTGAGGAACCAGCCGTAAATGACTTCCGCTTTTTGTATCAACGTATTCATGGTTGAGATTCGTTTTCCGGCGGGCGGCAGAACCAGCCGAGCTGTGACCAGTTGGCAAACCAGTCATGCAACTGCTCCATCACGCGCTCCAGTTTTTTCCCCGACCAGTTGACCGAAGTTTCAATTGCCTGTGAAAGCGGTTTACCCTGTTGCAAGGCACGCAGCAGCGCAAAGCCTTCCGGCTTTAATCGCTTGAAATAAACAATGTTTTCCTGGCGATGGACAGCCAGAAATACTTTCTTAGCCTTGGGCAGTGGGAGTTGCTTGCGTGGCGCGGAATCGGAATGGTCCATCATGACCACGTTGCTGGAGATGTCGGTTTCCGGATCTTCGGTTTCGCGCACCTTCAGTAAAAGTTGATCCACGGGATAAGCCAGATCGAGCAGTTGGAGATAAGGCTGCAAATGAAAGACCGGATCTTTACCCAGACTCGCCAGCTCCGCCTGGCTGAGAATTGGGTACTCCGCGGCATCAAAGGCTTCAATGTCGGCCCACTCCAGCCGCACCATATCGAGCGCCATGCGCTCATTGCCGGAAATAAACTCAGGATGCTCGCGCAGCCAGCTCTCAAGCCGAGAACCGAGATCGCGCAACGTGTATGACACCGAGGGCATTTCTGTTAGATAGCCCAGAAGAGCTTTGTCAAAAGCTTCCTGTCCAATGACCTCGCGCAATCCGGGAAAATCGTCGGCAAGAGAAGAGAGCAGACGGAACCAGTAGACGCGATTGTAAATTTCCAGGCGTTCAACCGAGGTCAGACGGTCATTGGGTTTTACGATTTCTTCCGCAATCGCTTTGGTCGACCGGCCATCGAGCGTTTGCTCACGCATGCGCTCATCTTCAGTAAGCGGTTGCCGCACCACATCAAAGACCGCACGCTGGAGCTGTTCCAGGTTCAAGTGGCCCCCATTCATGTGGCCTTGACTCATGACGCCACCGCCGAGCCGGCTGGAATGTATTGTTTCGCTTTGAGGGCTTCTTTGTGGACTTCATCGAAAGACGGGATGTGATCGTCCCATTCCAGCAGAGTTGCCGTGGGGCCGACCATTTCAATTGCCCTGGCGTAAAGCTGCCACACCGGGTCGAGCACAGGATGATCGTGCGTGTCCAGAATATATTTCTCGTAATTGGAGTGTCCGGCTATGTGAATCTGGGCC
>JASLFF010000456.1 GCA_030150795.1 Terriglobales bacterium
GATAGCCGTAACAGCAGCAGCGCAGTTCGTCCCATATTCTTCGATGGCGACCCTGATTTTTGATACTGTTATTGCTTCGTCGGGAGGTTCCCTTATGTCCACAGCCGCTCACGTCACTAAATCACCACGCCAGCTTTATAACATGGCCAAAACGCTCGGTGCCTGGGACCCGGCAAAGATTGACCTGACAGAAGACAAAGCCCACTGGCAAATGCTCAATCCTGAGCAGCGTGAACAGCTCATTAAGACCTGCGCCCTGTTTTACGAAGGCGAAGTCAGCGTCTCAGATACGCTGGCCTGGTTCATGCTGGCCATGCCGGATCTCGACCGGCGCATGTTTCTCTCCACCCAGATATTTGAAGAGGTAAAGCACGCTGAGTTTTTCGAGCGCTATTTTCAGGAAGTCTGCGGCAAAGTTGCTACGTCAGCTTATCTGGTCCCGGAATACAAAGGCGTCCTGCTTGATGAGCTGCGCCAGCGCGGAGAAGCCATTGGCCATGCTCTCACCAGTGGCAAAGGCGATCTTCCATTGCAGCTCAGCCTGTTTGCATGCCATTACATGGCCGTAGTGGAAGGCACCATGGCGCTCACCGGATATGAATTTTTTGAAGACCTGCTGGCCAAGACCGGAATGTTCCCGCGCCTGCTGGAAGGAATCAAGCTGATCCGCGCCGACGAAGGACGCCACCTGGTTCACGGCATGGATTTTCTGCGCGAACAGTTGCTCAAATATCCTGAGCATGTAGCGCCGGTGCGCGAATTATTCAATACGCAGGCGGCGAACATTCCTCGCCGAACGGACTTTGTTTTCACACCCAACCCGCTCGGCCTTGACCGTGACAGGATCCAGCAGATCTCTTATGCGAACCATAATCAGCGTATGCGTGAGGCCGGGCTGGAGACAAACTAAAAACCGGGACCCGGAAAATCCGGGCCCGGTTCGTTGCCGAATCAGGCAACTTCTTTGGTTTCACTGGCTGCTGTGCCGGCTCCTTTGGCCTTTGCTTTCGTCGACAGCTTGCCCAGCAGGGTTGAACCTTGAATGGAGCCAAGCCCCGTGGTCGGGTCCCACCCGCTAGCCGCATTGAAGGTGCCATTAGTACCCTGGACAATGTCATTGCAAATGCCAGGCGTGCTATAGAGGAACGGATTCAGGAACCCGCATTTGGTCCCTGTTTTTTCATTGATCTGAGCCACCAACGCCGCATAAAGCGGCGCTACTGCACTAGTGCCCCCGATCACGCTGGGTACCCCATCCACCAAAACGTTGTAGCCGGTTTGCGGGTCTGCATCTCCGGCCACATCAGGCACTCCGCGCCCGTTGAAGGTTGTCGGCAAAATGCCATTCTGGTAGGAAGGCGTAGCAAAGTGTTGGCTTACGCCCCCACCGCTTGCTCCGTTGTTGGCAATGCCGCCCCAGGTGGTTTCCTTGGTAATCGTGCTGCCGGTTGCGATGAGGCGGGTGCCTCCGCAAGCCAGCACGAATGGACTGGACGCAGGAAAATCCACATGGTCAGCGCCGTCGTTCACGCCATCGCTTGATCCGTTATCGCCAGACGCTACCAGCACAGTCACGCCGAGCATGGCTGCATCTTTAAAGACTTCGTTAAATGCATCCATCGACTGCTGGGTCCAGCTGGATTCCGGCCCGCCCCAACTGATCGAGACAATTGAAGGATGGTTTTTCTGGTCGTGAATTGCCGCGGTGATTGCGTCCAGAAACCCTTTGTCAGTATTGTGAGCGAAGTAAACGACAATATTTGCGTTCGAGGCGATAGTGCCTGCCACCTGGATGTCCAACTCGACTTCGCCATCCGGGCCGTTTGGGTTCCCCGTAGGATGGTTGGTGGCCCCATGCACCGACACAGCCGATACTTTGGGATTCGCCTTTTGCTGCTTGAAATATTTCTTCAAGTCCGCTGTGGGATAACCGCCACCCAGCTCAATCAAGGCGATGGTCTGCCCCTTCCCCGTACCGCCAGAGGGGAAACCATAGGCCACAGCTACCTGACCGGGGTTAAACGATGTGGCTGTTCCAGTCCTGGGTTGCGCTGCTGCTTCTGACGCCAGTTTTGGCTGGACGCCATGAGCAGACATGCGGAAATGGGGCTTGGCCTGGTCACGATTGTCTAACCCGTGGACGCTTTCAACCACGCCTTCCAGTTCGTCAGGAATGTGGATTTCGCCCGTACGGCCACGATAGGATCGGCTGCCAGTCTCATCCTCATAAATTTTCAGGTCGACGCCAAATGCTTTCTGCAGCGCCTTGACAGTACCGGAAAGTTTGACTGTCCGTGCAATTGGGTTCTGGTCCACTACTGCCAAGCCGTGTTCATGGGCAAACTCAACGACCTTGGCCATGTCTTCAGGTTTGGTCCCATAGGCTGCCAGTTTATCTTGCGTGAAATATTTACGTTCTGACGGCGGTTGCGAGCTAAGTTGTAACACCTCATCATCAGTTAATTTGCTGGTGCGACGCAGCACCAGAGTTGTTTCCACAATCTGGTCCGGATCCGCAGAGCGTACGGCGCGAAAACCGACAAGGGGAACACGCGTGCTTTGGGAAAGAGGCTTACTCATCGATATGTCCTTTCAAAATCGTCGGCAGGGTCGCGCCGGCTGGGCAATCCTGCTCTGCCGGACAATTTACGCTGTGAAGGAAGGTCCTTCAGCCAGGGAATTCCTGCTGGCGCGAATACGCAGGAGCAGCATTGACTTACAGAGTGGCGCTGCTATAGATAGAGTGCCAGGGACCTTTAAATCGTTTCACAAAAATATAATGATGAGCAAATGCTAATTGTGACAGGATAAGACGGCACAAAACGGATTGGAAGCGGCAGGAATTTATAAGAAATAGTGAAGGGCGAGGCCGATCACGCGCCGAGCCCGTTGCAGCAAGGCATCCACAGATTCGTAATTCAGATTACCGTGAAGCGGTTTGGAGCGAAGCGACAGGAATATCAGATGCTCATTGCCGTCCGTAATGGCTGTACAGACGCGGGTGACTTGCTCAGCTTAGCCGTAATGGTGCAATTGCGGCCTTTGGCTTTGGCTTTGTAGAGCGCCTGATCGGCCATGCGAAGGACTTCTGCCGGGGCAAGTTTTTCACCTTGAGTGGCAGCCAGCCCAATACTTACCGTGACGTTGGTCTGCTTCTTGGCGCCGCGGCCTATGCCGCTCTTCCCTTTTCTGCGCCGGTCAGCCCCACGCACCGTGAATCTGGATTGCTCAATCACGCGCCGCATGCGATCAAGATAAACAAATACTTCTTCTGAAGTCTTGTTCGGAAACACAATGGCAAATTCTTCTCCGCCGTAGCGGTACGCCTTTCCGCCGCCGGTGATGTGAGACAGTCTCGACGCCACCAGCCGAAGGGCCTGATCGCCGGACTCATGGCCATAGCTGTCATTAAACTTTTTGAAGTGGTCAACGTCCACCATGG
>JASLFF010000474.1 GCA_030150795.1 Terriglobales bacterium
CTCAATTTTTTCACGGATTTAGCGCCACGCGGCACATACTCAATCCTCTTTGACAGTCTGCAGGAGCCTCCATTTATCAGCGAGACACTTGCACTCTGATTCGCTGTCCAGTCTGAAGGCCGAATTTCTTCATGCCTGCACCTGTGATTTCCTTGCCAGATGTCAGCGTCTTGCGAGCGTCATACACCACGCCGCCCGAAAGTGTCTTTATGGATAATGCCAGGCGCTTCTTGGATCTTTTTATACCAAGCAGCTGGGCTATCTCGTTGGGGATGCTGAAGCGCAGCTGTCCCGCATCTTGCAGGCTCGTTTCAAATGCGACAGATAATATTCGCCAATGTGGTCGCTTGCCTCTCGGCATCGGGACGTACCTCCCAGGGAGGCAGGAATTCTATTCCGCTGCGAGCAGGCCAGCAAGACTCCGGCAATGGTAAGATTCCATGAACCCCCTTAAGTTAGAGACCCTCTCAATGCGAAAGTCGAGTTATAAGCAGACGGCAGTTGGCAACATCGGTTCGCTCGGTCGCGACGCCGATCTCCGACTGGTACCGCCGGACTGCTCCAGCAACATGGCCCTGAACTGCCTAAAGGCCAAGGCAGTTCAGCTCCGATCCCTGACGTCCCATGCCGCCTGCGGTATCTCGGATTCTCATTCACGGGTAAAGACAGCATGAGTAATGAATTCTTTGAGAAGCCGATTCTCAACTCGCCCTATGAGTACCCCATGCGACATTGGGAGCTCGATAAGCAGGGCCAGCCGACCCAAAGGATTATTGAGAACCGGCGTCGAGTCGAGTTCATCACGCCAATCCCGAAGCCGAGAAAGCGTAAGTCCGCAGCCAAACAAAGTGAAATTATCTTCGATGAAGGCGAGGGGCTCTCCACCTCGGAACAGCAGTACGATCCCACTCCTATCATCAATGATCTGCGTCTTCATGTTGACCAGTGGCGTCAGTTGCAGAATCCTAATGACTGGCATGTTACGCCGGAAACCGTCCGCCTTCTCCAACATTGGCGGCATCACAAGTTCAATTCTTTCCGGCCGTTCTTTTGCCAGGTGGAAGCCGTTGAAGTCGCTATCTGGCTTACGGAAGTGGCACCTCAGGCCGGCAAGGCCGGAAGCAAGTTTCTGGAACACCTGGCCAATGCCAACAATGATGCCAATCCGGAATTGATGCGGCTGGCACTCAAGCTTGCCACGGGTGCAGGTAAAACCACGGTAATGGCAATGTTGATCGCCTGGCAAACCATCAATGCGGTGCGCCGGCCCAATAGCAAAAAGTTCACACGCGGGTTCTTGATCGTGGCTCCTGGCTTGACCATTCGCGACCGCCTGCGCGTGCTCCAGCCCAACGACCCGGACAGCTACTACCAGAGTCGTGAACTCGTCCCCAACGATATGCTAGGTGACCTCGATCGCGCCAAGATCGTCATCACCAATTACCACTCGTTCAAGCTTCGTGAGCGCATGGAACTGTCCAAAGGCGGGCGGTCTTTGTTGCAGGGTCGTGGAGAAGAACTGAATACGCTGGAAACAGAAGGGCAGATGCTCCAGAGGGTGATGCCCGAGTTGATGGGTATCAAGAACATCTTGGTGATTAATGACGAGGGGCATCACTGTTATCGCGAAAAGCCGCAGCGGGCTGAAGAATCAGACCTAAAGGGCGATGAGAAGAAGGAGGCCGAGAAAAACAACGAGGCCGCCCGCCTGTGGATCAGCGGGCTGGAGATCATTACCCGCAAGCTGGGCGTGACGCAGGTAATCGATCTGTCGGCAACGCCGTTCTTCTTGCGCGGCTCGGGCTACGCTGAAGGCACATTGTTCCCGTGGACAATGAGCGATTTCTCGCTAATGGACGCAATCGAATCTGGAATTGTCAAACTGCCGCGCGTGCCTGTGGCAGACAACATTCCTGGCAGCGAGATGCCCATGTTCCGAGACCTATGGGAGCACATCCGCAAGGACATGCCTAAGAAGGGCAGGGGTAAGGCCGCGGTCCTCGATCCGTTAAAGCTGCCCGTTCGGCTCCAAACCGCCCTGGAAGCTCTGTATGGTCACTACGAAAAGACATATGACCTGTGGGAAAAGGCCGGTATTCGCGTTCCGCCCTGCTTCATCATCGTCTGTCAAAACACTTCGATCTCGAAACTCGTCTACGATTTCATCTCCGGATTTCACCGCGAGAACGAAGACGGTTCCACCACGCTGGAAAACGGACGACTCAAGCTGTTCCGTAACTTTGATGATCATGGAAACCCGATTGCACGCCCAAACACGCTGTTGATCGACAGCGAGCAACTTGAATCCGGCGATGTGCTGGACGACAACTTCCGCAGCATGGCCTCCGATGAGATTGAACGCTTCCGGCGCGAGATCATGGAGCGCACGGGCGACCGGGACCAATCAGAGAAAATTACTGACCAGGACCTTCTCCGCGAAGTAATGAATACGGTCGGGAAGTATAGCCGTCTTGGTGGGGCCATCCGCTGCGTGGTTTCCGTCTCTATGCTCACAGAAGGCTGGGACGCCAACACCGTTACTCACGTCCTGGGTGTCCGGGCTTTTGGTACACAACTGCTCTGCGAACAGGTGATTGGCCGCGCTCTACGCCGGCAATCGTATGACCTCAATGAAGATGGCCCCAGCAAAGGCCTCTTTAATGTCGAATATGCTGACGTGCTGGGTATTCCCTTCGATTTCACGGCCAAGCCGGTTGTCGCGCCACCACAAACACCACGAGAGACGATTCAGGTCAAGGCAGTTCGCCCGGACCGTGATGCTCTTGAAATCCGGTTTCCTCGCGTGCAGGGTTACCGGGTTGAGCTGCCTGAAGAGCGACTCAGCGCAACCTTCAATGCCGACTCGGTGCTGGAATTAACGCCAGATCTCGTGGGCCCTTCCATCACCAAGAACGCCGGCATCATCGGGCAGGATGTGGATCTCAGCCTGGAGCATCTGGGTGACATGCGCCGGTCCACTTTGCTGTTTCATCTCACGCAACGTCTGCTTTACAGCAAGTGGCGAGATCCCGGCGAAGCGCCCAAACTTTACCTCTTTGGGCAGCTCAAGCGCATCACCAAGCAATGGCTTGATACCTGTCTGGTCTGCAAGGGCGGAACGTATCCTGCTCAGCTCATGTATCAGGAACTGGCAGACATGGCTTGTGGACGCATCACCACCGGCATTACGCGTGCGCTAGAGGGCAAACGCCCCGTCAAGGCTGTGCTGGATTCATACAATCCCACCGGTTCCACGATGCACGTAAATTTCAATACATCCAAAGCAGATCGGTGGGAGACCGACGCGCGTCGCTGCCATATCAACTGGATCATCCTCGATAGTGACTGGGAAGCGGAGTTCTGTCGCGTGGCGGAGTCACATCCCCGAGTTAGGTCTTACGTTAAGAACCGCAACCTTGGGCTGGAAGTGCCTTATCTTTACGGATCGGAGCCGCGAACATACCTCCCTGATTTCATTGTGCTGGTGAACGATGGCCATGGTGACGATGATCTGCTGCATTTGATCGTTGAGATCAAAGGCTACCGCCGCGAGGATGCGAAAGAAAAGAAGGCCACCATGGAGACATACTGGGTGCCAGGAGTGAACAATCTGGGGACCTATGGCCGGTGGGCCTTTGCTGAGTTCACTGACGTGTACCAGATTGAATCAGGTTTCGAAGCGAAGGTTGAATCGGAATTCAACAGGATGATCACAAACGTGGTCACACCCCCACTCGGTCCCCACCGAGTCGGTTTCGTAAGGGAGCCCGTCGGTATCATCCTCGAATCGCTTATTACGGGGGGCACCGCATCAAGTGCGATTCTTGCCAAGTGGTGGCATGAGATAGCATTCACGCCCCGCTTACAAGCCGAAGCCGCTATCGCGAAGCATTTTGGTGACAATGAAAAATGGGCGTGGATCAATCAAGCCATTTGGCTGGTAATCGGGTCAGCTCAAAATCATGCCTTCAGCCTGTCAGATGTTGACGCAGTTGCGGAAGCCACTTCCTCCAATGGTAACGATACTCTAGCCGTATTAGCCTTGCTGAGTAGTCCGTCGGTTCGAGTCCTAAGGATGGAACTCCGATCCAACGATGGTGGGTTGGAAATTGTGCCAGCGGACTTCATTCGCAAATTACGCGACTGGTGGAAGAATAAATCGCTTTCTGAGGAGGAATGGCGCACATGGGCCTCTGCCACCAAAGTCAGCTGGATTCCAGTGAGTGAAGGGAGCAAGAGTTCATGAATGACACGAAAGATAGTGCCCTTGAACTCATTGACCGGATAAAGCGAAAAGCTCCGGAGTATCTTGATCTCCTGACTGCTGAGACCGATGCAGAGTTTGAAAAAGCGTTTGATGCGGTCCTTGAGAAGGCAATTATCCATCTCGAAACGAACAAGAAGAATTAC
>JASLFF010000565.1 GCA_030150795.1 Terriglobales bacterium
ACGCGAAAAACGCGAATCATTTTCTTGAGTTTTGATTCGGGTTCATTCGCAAAATTGGCGGCGAGTTCGTGTGTTGGCTGAATGCTGAGGGCTGATTGCTGAGTGCTACTTCACAATCGCGTTATAGCCATCGCCAGATAAACGAGTGCGCATGGCTTCAGCGTCTTTCCTGTCGCTGAATGGCCCAACCTGTACGTGGAACAGGGGATCGCCGGCTGCATTGGCAATGAAGACTGGATACTGCTTTTTACGCAACGCCGTAACCAGGATCTCCGCATCTTCCTGTTTCGATACGGCTGCCACTTGCACTATGAATGAGGTCGCTGCGCCTGTTTTCGAATCGGTTCCCGCAGCCGGTTGCGCGCCGCCCTGATCGGATGTCTTGTTGCCGGAAGGTTGCTGGGCGGAGGGTTGCTGATCGGTGGGTTTGGAAGATGGGCTTGCGTCGCTGGTTGAGGCGGCAGCGCAGTTGGGCGATCCAGGAGGGCAGGTCTGCGTGACGGCTTCAGGAGTCTTATTTCCGGCGTAAGGCTTGCCGGCAGTGCTGCTCGTAACTGTCGCGACAATTTCTGTTCTTCCGCCTGCACTGGTGCTCTTGCCCAGTAGGTATCCCATGGTGAAAAACACACCACATAGAATTGCCAGGGCAAAAAAGATGCCAAGAAGTTTGCCCGTACTCAACGTGATTTCAGTGTCGCGTACCTGATCATCTTCTTTTGCCGACATCTGTGTCCCAGTTGCCATTTCTCCCCCGGTTTTCGTGCTTATGCTTGCCCCAGTGTAACCCGATTTTTACTTATTGGAGATCTTTTCCACCGCCTTGGTAATCGCGGAGATCATGTCCACTGGTAACGGGAAGACGATAGTGGTGTTCTTTTCCACGCCAATTTCCGTAAGCGTCTGAAGATAGCGCAATTGGATGGCGATGGGCTCGCCGGAGAGAATGTGCGCCGCTTCCTGAAGTCGTTGTGATGCGGAAAACTCGCCTTCCGCATGGATGATCTTGGCGCGTTTTTCGCGCTCCGCTTCAGCCTGCTTGGCCATGGCACGGAGCATGGATTCAGGAAGATCAACCTGCTTCACTTCGACATTTGAGACTTTTACGCCATACGGCGCGGTGTGCTGGTCCAAAATGCTCTGGATACGGGTATTCAGTTTGTCACGGTGTGCCAGCAGTTCGTCCAGTTCTACTTCACCTAAAACCGACCGCAACGTGGTCTGGGCAAATTGCTGTGTCTGCCAATAGTAATTCTGCACTTGCACCACGGCCTGTGGGGCGTTGACTACTCGCCAGTAGATGACAGCATTCACTTTCAAGGTGACGTTATCGCGGGTAATGATGTCCTGCGGAGGGACTTCCAGGGCTTGCTGGCGCAGATCAATCCTCACCATTTTCTGGATTGGAGGAAATACCAGGATGAGTCCTGGCCCTTTGGCATCCTGCTGGAGGCGGCCAAGGGAAAAGATCACGCCGCGCTCATATTCGCGCAGGATCTTGATGCAGTTAAAAACATAGAGAAGAAAAATGACAACTGGAACAAGCAAAAAGAGCACGGCGCCTCCATCAGGGATCGAATGGGAAAGTCGAACGGATTTTATGGTACACGGGTGACAAAAGCAAAAACTATCCTGCAATTGAGGGCTGAGGTATTGCCTCGTGCACTGGTTCCACGTAAAGCACGAGATTTTCTATCCTGCGAACAACCACTCTATGGCCTGCATCCACATTGGCCGGAGAGACGGCGTCCCAAAGTTCGCCCTGGACGAAGACTTTGCCGGAGGGCGTGAGCGGCGCACAAACAATTGCCATCTCGCCAATCATCCCTTGTGCTCCGGTTACGACTTTATTTCGACGTGCCTTCAGAGCAATCGTCATCAGAAATATCGTGATGATCCCAATCGGGACCGCCACAGCCAAGGCTGCCCAGAGATGTACGCGCATCTGGGGAATTGGCCCATCCACCAGCAACAACGCACCCAGCACCATCAAAACGATTCCACCAGTGCCGGCAATGCCGTGCGTCTGAAGCTTGGCTTCCAGTACGAACATGCCAAATGATGCAATGATCATCACCAAAGCCATAGAGCGCAAAGGGAGCAACTGCAGGGTATAGAGTGAAATGGCAACTGCAACGAAGCCCACTACTCCCGGCAAAATCGCGCCGGGATGGTTAAATTCAAAAAAGATGCATAGCAATCCCAGGGCGAAGATAATGAAAGAGATGTTGGGATCCATCAAAACAGAGAGTGTCTGTTGTCGCAAGGTGAGCTGGTGAAGCCGGATGGGTTTGCCTGCAAGGTGAAGCACAGTCTTTGATCCATCAAAGCGCGTGATAGTCTTGCCTTCCAATTGGCGAAAGAGATCGTTGTCATCCGTAGCAATGTAATCGACAAGATGTTGTGCCACGGCCTCATCTGCGGTGAAGGATTTCGACTGCCGCACAGCGGTTTCAGCCAAGGTCACGTTGCGGCCGCGCTTGCCGGTATAGGAGCGCAACAGGGAAGCAGCGTAGTTTTCAAGCTTTTCTTTCATCACAGGATCCATAGTGTGTCCGTCGCCCCAGACCGGATGCGCCGCGCCGGTGTTGGTGCTTGGAGCCATTGCCGCCACGTCCGCTGCTTCCAGGATGAAAAAACCTGCTGAAGAAGCATCGCTCCCCGCAGGGGTGACATAAATAATGGTCGGGACCTTGGCAGCGAGCAACTTCTGAATGATTTCTTCCATGGAAGACATGAGGCCGCCGGGAGTGCGTAACTCCACCAGGAGCGCGTCTGCGTGGGTCCGCTCGGCTTCCTGAATGGCCCAGTCAAACCTCTCGGCAATCAATGGATGTATGGTGTCATTCACCACTATCTTCAACACGTCCGCTGAGGCAGCGTGCGAAGCCAGAAGCAACGCAAACACGATTGCGATTCTGGAAATTCCGGTTTTGAAATACAGATTACGCATAGCATTTACCTCAAGGTTGTGAAGACTGGGCCTTGCGCGCAGTTCCCGATGCGATGTCACGCTTGAGCGTAATGGCTGCCGTGTTTCCCGGGTCAAGAGCCAAAGCATGTTCAACATTTTGCGCGGCTGAAGCTGATTTGTTTTCTGCCAGATCCAGCCGGGCCATCACCAGATACGCCTCAGCAGTGGGCTGTAACTTTAAAGACATGCGGGCCTCATTGCGGGCTCCCGTTATGTCCTGGTCATTCTCAAGGACCGCCGCCAGACCAGCATGGGCCCCGGCGCTGCCGGGATCAAGCACCACGGCTTCATGAAACTCTTTTTCAGCTTCTACGGGCAAGCCGGATTGCAACAGCTCCTGGCCGTGCTGGACGTGAAACGCGGCATGGCTTGCCGGATCAGACTTTGCCAGACGCGCTTCATTCATATTTTCTATTTCCAAAGCAATCTGGCGGAATGTGGATTCGTCATAGTTGCGCTTGATTCGCTCTAAAGGCATGCGGGCAGGCTGTGCGCCGGAAGCGATGGCATCCAGAAAAGTCTTTGCTTCTGCATCCGGATGAATGGTCAACAACTCGCGTAGCTCCCGTGTTGCCCCCTGCAAGTCACCTTCGCGGACCAGTGTCACAGCCAGATTGAAGCGATAGTCAGGCTCGTTGGGATCGGTCTGCACGGTCTTTTCAAAGTAACCGCGCGCACCCTTCTCCCCGCGGCGCGTAGCAACCACGCCCAGATTATTTAAAACTTCAGTGAGCGGCAGTCGGGCCGCAAGGGTGCGGAAGGCGCTTTCCGCTTTATCCAAATGGCCTCCGTAGAACATTGCCAATCCTAGATAAAACAGTGCTTCATTTGCGTTGGCGTCTTTCATGGGGACACGCGCAAGCCAGCTCGCAGCCGACTCATAATCCCGCGCTTTGTAATAGCTTTTTCCCAGTTGCAACATGGCGAGAGCATGCGTCGGCTCTAACCGCACGACTTCCTTAAAGTACTTGATCTTCTCCTGATCGCTGAGCGCTGTAATGCCGCGTACATAATTTTCCAGAACGTCTGGCCTTTGAACAGGAAATTGCATAATAAAACTGTCTTTGGCGACCGTACTGGGGTTGAGTGTGTTAAGAATGTCCCATGCTAAAGCTGTCTGAATTCTTATGAGATTGTTCAATGGCCCGGACTCTGTGAATTCTGGGCTGAGGCGAAGCCGCTCCATGTCCATAACGCGGGCGTGCGCGGTGATGGTGGTTTGGTCAATCCGATAATCGCCCATCACTAAATAGTCAGCATCCAATTGCTGGCCCACCTGATAAAGAGTGGCTCGTGAGGGCTTGGCTCCCGGAGGAATACCCAGCCGATCGAAAGCATTCAGGCGGTCGTCACGTCCCATGATGAAGAAGCCACTGGGGCCGAGGCGCGTGCTTAAAACCTCGGGAAAAGACTCGCTGATCCAGTCTGTCCCCGGTGAGTTGGAATTATTCTCAAAGGGTATGATCAACAGCAGCCGGCTCACACGGGCAGCGCTGGGCTGCTGCTGGGCCTGAATCGGCACTTCTAACACCGATAGAGCCAGAAGCAGCAGTGAGAGAACAATACCGGCTGGTTTTCTCAAGATAAGTAAATTATAGGCCAAAATAACTCCGTCCCTCTCGCAAAGGCGATGGGGCTTGGACCTTCAGGAGTCGCGCGAAATTGCCGGTGATGGGAACCTCTGGACCACAAAGCGCACAGGGAAAGATCGAGTGACGGGGACGAATTCCCGCGCGGAATTTTTCGCCAGGAAGGCGTGTCATTCTGGGACAGCGCACCTCGATTAAAAACGCGAACAGGCGAGAAAAACTTTGTTCGAATACTAAAATGATTGCGTCTGAATTTTTTGCGCAGAGAAAGTAAATGGTTATCTTGAAAGGAGCACAAATGAAAAAATTCCTCACAGCAGCTTTCATGACCGCGACCCTGACAGCCGGTGTGGTCTCCGTGCATGCCCTTGGCACGAAAGCACAAGCCAGTTCGTGTGGAGTCAGCTGTATAGCCCCTAAATTGAGTTGTCCTGGCGGCTGTTTTTGTGACTTGACGCAGGGCAACGGCATCGATACAGGCGTTTGCGTATCAAGGCATTAAAGAATTCACCGCAAA
>JASLFF010000519.1 GCA_030150795.1 Terriglobales bacterium
CGCAGTACCACATCGTGGCCGTCAATGACCGTTCTACTGACCAGACCGGGGCGATCATGGAACGCCTTGCGGCGGAGCCTGCTTCAGCCGGAAAACTGCGCGTGACCCACGTGCGCGACTTGCCTCCGGGCTGGCTGGGCAAGTTGCATGCCATGTGGCTTGGTTCGCAAGGAAACGCCGCACAGAAAAACGCCGCAGAGCAGGCCGGTAGCGACTGGCTGTTGTTTACCGATGCTGACTGCGTTTTCCGCTCTGACTGTCTGCGCCGTGCCGTTCACTACGCGACCAGAACGGCTACCGACCACCTTGTGCTCTTTCCCACCGCTCATATGAAGACGCTGGGCGAGCGCATGATGATTTCATTTCCTCAGACCATGTCCAGTTTTGCCATGCGTCCGTGGAAGGTGCGCGACCCTAAAGCCCGCGACCATATTGGCGTCGGCGCGTTCAATCTCATTCGTCGTTCAGCGTATGAAGCCATTGGTGGCTATGAGTCTTTGCGTCTTGAAGTGGTGGACGACATCAAGCTTGGCGAGTCCATCAAGAAAGCCGGTCTACGTCAAGACGTGGTATTTGGCCGCGACCTTGTCAGCTTGCGTTGGGCCGTGGGTGCGGCGGGAGTTGTGGCTAACCTTGAGAAGAATCTTTTTGCATTTCTAAGGTTCCGGATCAGCCTGGTGCTTGCTGTCTGCGCCGTTACTTTCTTCCTGTGTATCTGTCCGTTCCTGGGCGTTTTCTTCGCGCCGGGGTGGGCTAAAGCAGCCTTTGCCGCAGCCATTGCAATGATTGCGCTGGCTTATGCACTCTCCGGACGATACATGGGAAACTCCGCGCTGCTTTTTCTTACCTGCCCCATTGCGGCCCTGGTATTCAATTTCGCCGCATTACAGTCCGCCTTTCTTGCCTTGCGCGATGGCGCAATCACATGGCGCGGTACAAAGTATCCGCTAGCGAAACTAAAGAAGAAGTAGGTCCCAACGCGCCTGCAAAGAATCTTCCTATCGAACGAATTTATGCCGTTGGCTGGAATTGCAGCACCATCAATGCTTGGTCGTCCAAGCGCGGAGAGCCTGAGCGGAAGCTCAGGACCTCTTTCAGGCACTTATCCACCAGTTCGCGCGACGGCAACTGATGGCAAGTGCCCAGCAGCTTTGCCAGTGACGCGCTGCCGTATTGCGCGCCGTCCGGGCTTTCAGATTCTGAAATGCCGTCGGTATAAATAACCAAACTGTCGCCCGGAGCAGTGCGCAGGGTGGTGCTCACAAACTTCTGGTCGCAGAAAAGGCCAATTGGGACGGTTGCGGCTTCAATCGTAGCGACGCCATGCCCGCCCACATAGAAGGGCGCGGGATGGCCGCCGTTGCAGATTTCCACGTTGCCAAACTCGTCCGCCCGGCCCACGATGAGCGTTGCGTATTGCGTGGGCAGCGTGCTTTCACAAAAAAGCCGGTTAGCGCGTTCCACAAGCTGCTCCAGCGGCAACCCTGTGGGAATCAGCACCCGGAAAAGCGCATGAAGGTTTGACATGAGCATGGCCGCGGCTACGCCTTTGCCGGAAACATCTCCCACCATGAAGTAAAGGTCTTTGCCGTGCCGCACCAGATCGCAATAGTCGCCGCTGACCTGCCCTGCGGGCTCGTAGTGGTAAGCAACTTTCCATCCGGCGGCCACGAAATCGCGTTTGGGAAGCAATCCGGCCTGTATTCTTGCCGCCAGCAGCAGGTCCTGCTCCAACGCTCGTTGTTCTGTGGGATTCAGGCAGTCCAGGCAGAGCTGCGTCAAAGGATCGGCAAACAGGCGTTCCGGCTCAACAGTCCCTTCGCAATGTTCGCAGACGCCGTAGGCGCCATGGTCCACGCGCTCCAACGCATGGTCAACCTGCTCCAGCAGGTGCAGAAGGTTCGCCGTTTGGGTTTTGGCTGTTGCGGTTTCAAGTTTCTGCCGCCGGACCACCAACTGGTCACGCAGCATATGCAGGTCTGTAACCTGGATTGCCATTGGGGGAAACTCCTCTTGTAACAGAATCTTTTCAGAGGCGCAGGGATTCAGATTTTTTCGCTCCGGCCGTCGTCCTGCTTCTTCTAAGCGGCATCTTATCGGCGACCGCCGGGAGAATACTATCCGGCCCTTGCTCTGAAATTACGTCGCCTGAAAATAGTGTTGTAAATGTGGCGTTTAGCTCTGGTCAGGGCCAACCACATTGGGTATTCTGCCAGTTAGGGAAAAACATGCGGGAAGAGATTGCACTTTCGAGCATTCTGGGCGCGTCTGTTTATGACAGCAGCGGCGCGTTCGCCGGACACGTGCGCGAAGTGGCTATCTTTCCCCAGGAAGATCCCAACCGCATCTCCGATTTCATCGTTAAAACCCGTGAAGGCGACCGGCTGCTGCCCTCGCGCCAGGTGAAGACGCTGATCGGTTCGGCCATTCAGGTGAACGGCTCCGCGCATGATTGGCAGCCGCTTTCCAGCTCTGAAGGCATGCTGCTGCTGGAGCGTGACCTGCTTGATCAGCAGATTATTGACGTTTCCGGACGCAAAGTTGTCCGCGTGAATGACGTTGACCTGCGGCGTGAGCAGATCAATGGCACGATTAAGCTTAAAGTCGGGCGGGTCGATATCGGCTTGCGCGGCGCTATCCGCCGGCTGCTCAAGGGCCTTGCTCCCAGTCGGGCGGTGGAAGCGC
>JASLFF010000520.1 GCA_030150795.1 Terriglobales bacterium
CGCGGAGGCCTTATACGAATCACAACTTCGCTCAGGACTTAAAGACTCACGCCTTAAGCCTCAGCCACCTCACGTATACCACTACAATCAGAATTCTTCATATATTTGGATCGCCCTCCTTTCCCGTGTAACCGCAGAATATCGCCGGATTACTGAAAAGTCAACCGCGCAGATTTTCCGGAAATCTGCGCGGTTGCAGGTGTGAAGCAAGAGCTATTTGCTCCAAAGATCGCGACGCCAGAAGGGAAATAAATCTTCCAGTTCCACGTCTTCCCGCCATGAGCCCCGCGTGCCGTAACCGACGTACACAGCGGACGACTCGACGGAAATTCTGTTACCGGCAAGCGCTGGGCCGGATTCCTGCAAAGAGAGACGTGCCCATGATTCCAGCACAATCCCTTAATCCAGCACGCGGTCAAGAACGCTGATCAGGTCATCCGTGTTGGCGACGAGTGGGTGCATTCTACTGAATTAGGATGCCTGCCAGAGGCACCGAGGTTCATAATTCTTTGCCCCTGCACAAAACGTCTTGATACTTTCTTTATGTCTCTCAGACTTTAGGCCGAGCGACTGGTGAACATCTGCCGTGGAATTGCGTCAGAGCAATGTTCTCTCAACGCGGATGAATTGGGCCACTCTCCTTGTCCCGCTGCTCTGTTTCTTCCACGCGCATCCACGTGTTGAGCGACGCCAATTCCAGATCGGTGGCCTTGCGTCCAAGGGACTTTTTCATTCTGCGTCGCGCCCGCAAAGAGACGACCCAGCCTGAGATGGTTATCCAGAGCGCTTTCGTTATTCTGCCGTCGCCACCAAACATCGGGTCGATCATTGTCAGCTTACTTCGCTTTCCTGGGCATGGTTTTGGCTGGGCTCGCACCAGCCAATTTGTCCGCCGTCACAAATATCGGCTCAATGTCCGTCGGTACGCCCTTCAAACGCTCCAGCGCTTTCTGCACTTCAGGACGCAGCACCATCATTTCGCTCATCAGTTTCTTTGTGCCCGCGTAATCGCCGGTGGCTTCCAGCGTGAGTAGGTCATGGTCCAGACCGGCCACCGCGTCTTTGATCTTGTTCAGGTCCACGCTGAACGTGCCGTCAGAGTTCGCCACGAACGCGCCTTTATCAAGAAAATAGTTGAACTGTACGGCCATGCCCTTGGCGTGCGAATCCTGCAATCCAAAGCGCAGCGTGCGGAATGAAGATGCAAGATACGTGGTATAGAGTTTGCGTTCAGCGTCTGGCCCGTGCGGAATCGGAGCCTGCACGGCGCCTTTGTCGGCTTGCGTCATCAGGTATTGCAGCGCGAAGAGTCCGGTCACGTCGGCCTTGGCTTCTTCCACGGCGCTGTAAAGTTCCTTCAACTCCAGGCGCGGGTTCGTGTCGCGACCGTTGACCTTGATCTGGTGCGGGCCCAGTCCGTGCGTGAGTTCGTGGGCCACAATGTGGGTAAAGAATAGTTCAAAGCTCAGGTCCTGTTGCGCCGCCGGTTGCAGCACCACTTTTGATATCGGCTCCAGCGTGGACTTGAATTTTGCTTCCTGAATGTTCTTGAGCATCACGCGCTTGCTGCCCTTCTGCTGGACAACTTTATCGTCATTGGGCAGGTTGTAGGCCGCGGTCTGCACGCCATGATTGCCATCGCCCGCGGCAAAAACTTCATTCACCACGCGGATGGGCGCTGCCGCTCCCAGCTTGGGCACGCGATACTTCGGGTCTTCCGGCAAATTGTTTTCAATCTCCTGCAGGTGCTCGCCCAGGAACGCCAGCCGCGCAGACTCTTTCTCGTCGCGCACGTTGATGTAGGCCTCAAACGCTGCTTTGTAACCAAACAGCTCGTCGTTGTAGGTTTCATACGGGCCAATCGTCACGTCCACAGGCGCGTCCAGGTCCATCCACGCCATGTCGCTTTCAAAGTAGTTGTTGGTGCTGAACGCAGCAGCACGCGTAGTGAGAAACTTCTTGAGTGAAGCGTTGTCCGTGAGCGCGGCGGCCTGTTTCAGCAGCGCAGCCGCTTTGGCCAGATCAGTTTTGTATTCCTCGCTGTAGGGGACCATCTTTAGCTTCTCTCCGGCCCCGCGACGAATCACCGTAAAGAACCCTTCCGCCTGCTCTTTCGATTCCGGATAGAGCGTCTTGGCCCAGGCTTCAAATTCCTCCTTAGTCATGTCTTCCGGATAGAAGTTTGCGCCCGCCGGCTTCTTCGCTGGCACTCCGGGCAGGAACGCCTTGTGCTCGTCAATTTCCGACCACGGGCCTTTGTTGATCCAGAAATAATGCAGCCGCGCCTTGCCCAGTGCGGACTTATCCAGTTGCAGCTTCTGGTAAAGCGCCAGGTCGCCGCTCCAGAACTGCTGCATAAAGATGTGGTTCACAATCCGTCCGGCTTCTATCAGCTTGGCCAGCGCTTTCTTGTCGCCTGCTGAGAGGCTGGAGAGATCGACATCCAGAGGCGCAGGCGCAAATCGCGCCGCCATCTGGTTGAGTTCATCGGCGTTGGGAAATGAAGTGCCAGCGGAAGTAGGAGCAGGAGTTTTCTGGGCAGTAGCCATGAGAGTTGATACCAGTAGAAATGTCAGGAGTCGGCGCATGGGCGTTAGAGTTCCTCGCTAATAAGGATAAACACGTTCTCGTTTCCGATCAAAGCTACCCGGGCCCAGGACTACAAATTCCTTTTGTGCTACCAAATTATTGACGTAGAGACGTAGCATGCTACGTCTCCCGCTCGAATCTCCAAATCTCATCGGCTGGCCGACGTCGGCCGCAATGCAATCGACGCCCTCTCCAACTTGTGCAACAACTCCCCTGCATAATCCTCGTCAATGCGGTCCGCCAACAACGCCTGCATGACATTCCCAATCTCCCGCTGTATCGTTTTCAGGTCCACCAACGGCGGCAGCGTGTATTGCGCGCGCCTGCGCCGCTCAATATCCACCTGCGCCTGATGCTTGTAGCATCGGTCCGTATCCTTCATCGCCGGAGCTTTGCATTGCTGCCCATTCCTGCGGAACCTCTGGCACCGCCGATAGTAGCCATACCGCTCTTCAACGATCTGCCCTTGCACCACTTCGCTTCGATCTCTGCCGCCGGCCCTGGTTTCTTCCATCGCTGGTTCCTTTCGCGCCTACAACCGTTTTCCGATCACCGGCTCACCCGATCACGGCGATCATCCGATCAGGCGCGCTCTGCGCGCCCCCCCTCCCCGGTGGCCTCAATTAGGACTCCAAAGCACTTAGCTCGCCCATCCCAGAGGTACCCCAATCTTGACATCCGATCCCGGCATCCCCCGGTATCCCTCAATTAGGATTCTAAAAGACTTAACCGGCAACATCCCAGAGGTATCCCAGACTGAAAGCAGGCACGGAGCATTCAATTAGGATTCCAAAGGACTTAGCTTCTTCGCTCTGGGTTTCACTTTTTTGGCATAACCCGATTTTTGGCAATTTTACGGGACAGCAATCACAAGCGATAGTGAGCCTCCCAATAGAGCCCGTCACATCGACCGGGTCTGCCTATGTTACTTCACTTTTTATTTGCTGTAAAGATGGCCTGAAGTACAGGGACGGCGGTGAAATCAGTACAGGGTACTCAACTTTGGATGGTCGAATTTCAGGTGTAACTTCACCAAAGACCCTTCCCGCAGGAAGCTGATAGCCGTTCTGTCTCGGTGAACCCAGATTCGGTTTTGAAGAAACGCATCATTTCTTGACTTGAAAGCCAGGGATTGTCATCGGCATTCATGCCCAACGCGAGCGCCGCACTCTTCTTCCAATCATCCAAGCTTTGTGATTCTTTACCCGCCTTTTCGAGAGCTACAAACTGAGGATGGCTTAAGGTATTGGGCGCTAGTTGGATTCGCGAGAGGTAGCGCACTGCCTCCGGCCATTTCAACGAGAAGAGAATCCACCGGCTTAATTGGCTCAGTGAGGGAACAGAATCTTTTCGCGCTTCGCGCGCAGCACGCAAAAAATAGTAAAAGCGAAATACGTTGACAAAGCGCTTAATATCTCGTGGATTGGTTGAAAAATCCGCGGCTGAAGTGGTTAGTATGTTTTTGATTCTCTGTTCTTCATCGGAGAACGCTCGTATATTTCGATCCATTTGCTGGATGACAGCAACTTCTTCCTGAAGAGTTTTCTGTTGGTGAGTGCTGAGATTCTTTCCCTTCGCGACCTCCTGAACAACTTGCAGCGGCGCTGTTACATCGGCATTTTCAATCACCTGGGTGACTTTGTTTCTGGTATCTATGTCAATCGCAGCCGTTTCCCCGCTATCTTCCGAAAAAAGCGACTCGGCGTATTTTTTCAGCTCATCACGGGTGGGTGGCGGCACGATGAAAGGCAACTGGACAAATTTGTCCATGAAACGCCAACCGATAGAAGCCGACTTTGCATAGCTCGGAAGTTTG
>JASLFF010000577.1 GCA_030150795.1 Terriglobales bacterium
TGCGAAAGGGAAGTCGAATGGGTGTCCTTGTGGTTATTGCTACTTGACCAGTCCGTCCAGAATCTTCTCCGCTTGCTGATGCAGATCAGGCGGCGCGCCATACATCACGCTGGCGGTCTTGCCTGATTTATCGAACAGGAACATGGTTGGAACAGCGGTGATGTCGCCGAAGGCCTGCGCCGTGGCCGCGTCGGTAATTGCCCAATGCAAGTCGGGGCTCAATGTGTTGACGGTTTCCCGGACTTTATCCTCTGGCGATTCAACCGCGAACGCGAGAATGGCGACGTTATCGCCATATTTCTTTTTGAGGTCGCCCAGCCATTCCAGCGTTGACCGGCAAGGCGGACACCACGTAGCCCAGAATTCCACCATCACCACGCGTCCCGCAGCCTGCTCAGCCGTGAGGGGCTTGCCGGCAAGGTCAGTCAGCGTGAATTTCGGCAGGGAAGCAATCGCGGCCATGCTGGTGCTCGCCCCCGCGCGCTCCTGGCTGACGACATCTTTTTTGCCAGCCAGAATCAGGTCGATCATGCGGGTGAGGTCGTTCTTGAATTTCGCCTGGTTGTCCGCGTTGCGCCACGGCGCATAGCGTCCTGTGCCGTCTTTTTCGCCGAAGTAGCCAAAATCGCGCGGCGCTGCTATGAGGACATCATCCAGAAATATGGCAGGATAGCCTTTCACGCCAAAACGATCGGCCAGTTTGGAATCACCAAAATTCTCACTCACGAACGTAACTTTTCCGGCGTACTTTGCGGCAACTTCCTGGGCCAGCAAACTTGCTGGATCGGAGATGTTTCAAGTGTAGGGCCAGCGCACCAGCGTTAGCGTCGCCGTGCGTCCAGCACGCTGCTGCAGTGGCGCGGCCGGCTTGAGAGCCGCGTAATAAGCAGGAAGCACCTGCTGCAAAACAACCTGAGTCGCTCGCCATTCATCGGCTGAAGGCGCGGCGCCATCTGGTTTGTTCAGCCATCCTTGGGCTCTTTCCAAAAAGATCTGAAGGATGGAATCATCGCGCCTGGCTGCAGAAACTTTCTTCAGTTCGCCCGCCAGGTCGATGCGCAAGCTCGCCTGCCTGTCTGCATCCGGCACGGCAGGATCAAGCATGCCGAAGTGCCGCACTGCTTCAAGATATTGATACAGCGCTCCGGCGTATGCCTTGGATGAATCAAGCTCGCGCGCGAACTTAAGCGTGGCGTTGAGGTTGATAAAGCGCGGATGCATATCAATGGATCGCGGCGGCTGGAAAGCGGCATTTGTCTTTTCTTGAAGCGCTTCCAACTCAGGCAGCATGGAGCGTAGTGGAAACGGCGTGCCCTTACGCGCGACGCTTAGACCGTAAAGAAACGACGCGTATACTGCTTCTCCTTTTGCCTCACCCAAATAGGCAAGGCCATCTTGTGGCTTGGTAGACGTTGCAAACCCGCGACTGCCTTCCAGCAAAGGAATTGTCCTGCCCTGGGCAGATTCTGAGAGCGCGCGGACCGCAGCAGGGAAGCGGCCCCAATCCCGCTGACGCGCTTGTTTATCCAGCGACGCGTATTCCAGGCTGGCTTTGCCCCACTCGGCTTCGAACGCTGGGAGGTTGTCCTTGATGGCATCAGCTTTCGCTTCAATCGTTCTCACGGCCTGGAAGTAGTCTTCAGCTTGCCCCAGGCTTTCCAGGCCCAGATACAAACGTCCGGCGGACAGAGCGGATTCGGCGTCTTTAAGCCGTTGATCAATTCCTTTGGCAAGATCGGCAAGATCAGGGCTTTGAGTGGGCTGCGCTTTCAACGATTGCTGCAAGCGATCAATTTCACTCTTGGTCTGCGCGGCAGCGTCCTGCGAATACGCTTTGGTATTCGCGATGAGAAGAAGGCCGACGAAGGACAAGGCCATGAGGCGTACCAGCGAACCAGGCTTTGTGGTCACGTGATCTCCTGAAGAGCAAGAGTGCGCGCAGTCAGAGTATTGACTGTGTTGCCTCAAGAACGTGAGCCACTGTGGGATGGATGCGCTTGTGGGTGGGACGAAGAGGCCATTTTTGCCGAGGTTACCCGGCCTTTTCGAAACACTGCCTGCGTATTCCAGAGTGATGATGTTTCCTTGGATTACCGCCGAGCCGCCCTCAATCTCAATGCCGATGCCTCCTCCGGTTTTAAAGGAATGGAATCGTGTTTCCGGGTACTCCGTTGCCGTGATCTCAAGAGCCTTAGACGATTTCTGCTACGCTATGTCAGTTTTGCCAGCTAAACAACCCTCAAAATCGGGGCTAGCTTGAAATAAGCGATGCAACCGCTCTCCCTCTTTAGATTTCCTGACCCATTGTGGCCGGCTCTTCATGGCCGGCTCTTCATGGCCGGCTCTTCCGACGCAAGCAGCAGAAATGAGAAATGAAGATACAGGTGCTTTATGTTTGTGAGACTCTCCCCGCTCAGCCCTTTCAGCGATCCTTCTTCAACAAACCAGGCCCGGAATGGCGCCACGCCACATTTGTGGTTCTATGCCTTACTCGTACTGGCGATCTTCGTTGGCGGCTGTGCAATCGGCAACACCAGAAAAGACGCCGCGGTTAAGTCCGCGAAAAATGTCCAATCGTCTGCGGCTGAACTGAGCGCGCGCAACCAGTCACTGCTGGGTATTTACTCCGCGCAGATTGAGTCGGCAGCTGACAAGATCATGTTTGAAACGCCCTCTACTGATGGCCGCCGGCAAGCGCTGGCTTGGAAGGCGGAAGCCATTCCGATTCTGCAGAATACGATGTTGAAGACTGATCCGGTCGCCGCGATAGTGGACACGTGGGCATTTGTTTATCAGATGAAGAATTACTTCCAGCAGCCGGCGTTACAGACACAACTG
>JASLFF010000594.1 GCA_030150795.1 Terriglobales bacterium
CTGCCATTTCAGAGCTGAAAGGCGGTATGCCGGGCTCGGATTTGAAAGGGTCAACAGTGCATGTACTATTAGAAAAGAAAACATTTTCCAGACCGAAGTCGCCTGTATAAACGATGAAATCCACATGATTGATTTCCGCCAAGGTATTGATGGATTCCACTGCCCAATGCAAGGCCGTACGATCGTCTAGGGCTCGCCAATAAGGCTCAGAGCCCTTTTCTTTCCAGCCATCGTCAAAAATGTGGGCGTCAGTTAGTTGCACGAATGAAAGGCGTTTATTTGCGGAACCGACCGCGTCATTTGCCTCAGGTGCCGCGTTAGCCGCTTGCATCACAAGCAGGATCAAAATAGTGAAACGCAAACGCATCTTGGCCTCCCCAATCTTTTCGAGACAAGGTATGAATCAATAAACGGAAATAACATGCGGAAGCATTTTAGCGGGTCGCCCAACTTCTTCCCCATTCCTCGCCACTCATCCGGTGCCCTACCCTTTTGCGAAGGTCGCGAGAGGTGGGTAAAGCTTATCATCCCAGAGTTTGGTGAGGGACAGCGTGATTGGCCGGAAGTTTTGTTTACCCACCCTTTGTGCCCGCAATCAGTCTTGTTTGATATGCGGTCTTGCAGGACGCAAGGATGGGCATCCAGAGTTTGGTGAGTGATAGTAGAGGAAAAGGTGAGAACGGGATACGCGGCAGAAAATGACTTTACTGGCCAGTAAGCATAAAAACAAAGTCTGTACAATGCATGGCCATCTGGACATTGAACTCTGTTAAGCAGAGGGTCGTAAAAGGCAGTGACCGGTGCCGATGAACTAGTTCGCGCGTGAATGCCAAGATGAATTGCGCTAGAGTATGGCAGCGCCGAAGTGCGCACGGTCTTTGACAAAAGCAAATAGCAATTGGCAACTGGCAATTAGTAATCAGCCATGATGGTCAGGCTTCGCCTGACTTAGATCGTTCGGCTCCCGGCTTCGCCGCTCGCTCACGATGACGATTTGAGGTGCGGCGATTTTGCGCCGCACGGCTTCTGAATTGCAACCCTCTGCCGACTGGGATTGGGATTGGGTCTGGGATTGGGTGGCCCTTGGGTGACCCAAGCGAGACCCAAGGGTCACCCAAGCGTCGAATGGCGGAAGTGGTTTGTTTGTAAACACAAGTCGAAAAAGGCCGGGGTGGGAGCGATGATTGGGTGATCAGGAAAAGCGAATTCCTACCACTGATTTGCGCTGATGACACTGATCAAGAAGGAGCAGCTCGGTCAATCAATCCCATGGGATGGATCGTGTAAGTTCTTTGGAATGCTAATTGGGGCACGGGGGGAGGGGGCTGAATCGCTGTGAATCGCCGGAACCGCCGACATCGCCGTGATCGGAAAAAGCAAAGGGTTGATTGATTCTAAAGGGACTTTGAAGTATGAACATGAGGGCGCAGCCAGAGACAAAATGTCATTGCATCGGCTGCCCTGCTGCCAGCACGCCTTTGGCAGTGGCCCATGGATGGCCTTCAATTTTGAAGAACCCATTTTTCACCATGGGATCTTCCGCTTCCAGCTTCATCGCTTCTTCCATCGGAACGGAATAAATGAAGATGCCTTTGAGTTCGCCATCGTCATGGAAAGGGCCAGCCAAGGCAAGCTTCCCTTGCTGCATAAGGCCCATAAGGTAAGGCAGGTGCTGCTTCACGACATCCTGAAGCACGGGAGATTTGGTATCCCACTTGTCACCTTGATGGACCAGCAGCAGCGAATATTTCTCCAGAGTATTGGGTGTATCGGTTTCATGGATGCCCTGCGGCCGGATCATCCACGGTCCGCGGACCTCAGCCTGAAGACGGCCGGCCTTGATAGCTGGATCAGAATTGGCCCATTCTTTTGCCTGATCGAGCGAATCAGCTTTCATGACAAAGACGCCGCGGAGCACGCCATCGTCCATGAATGGCCCGGCGATGACCAGTTTGTGCTCTTCATGCAGCCTGCGGATATTCGCCATATGAGCTTCTTGAAGCTTGCCGCCATCTTCTTTGCTCATTTGTGGCAGATTAGGCGGACGCTTCAGCAGGACGAAAAAGAATTGTGGCGGAGTTGCCTTCTCATTGTCGGCGGTGGTCTTTTGGCTGGATGGCCCATCGGCCTGCGCAAAAGAGATGACAGTCGAGGCCAAAATGAACGTAAAAATGAGGGCGAGAGAAGGCTTTTTCATGGGCAATCAGCATACATCATGCGCCGGAGTATTACCGGTCATCGACATATCTGGTTCAGAAAAAATTAAAGTTTGTTATAATCGTTATTCCCTTTTTCTCCCATCCGGCGTTCGCGCTCGTGGGTGCAAACAGGCCCAGAGCGGAAGTGGTGGAACTGGCAGACACACCATCTTGAGGGGGTGGCGCCGAAAGGCGTGGGGGTTCAAATCCCCCCTTCCGCACCAAGTTTTGAAAGGACTTTCAATAAACAGATGCTCAGCGTTTTAATAACTATTATTCATGTGATTGTTTGCGCGGTATTGATTGTGGTGGTGCTTCTGCAACACGGCAAGAGCGCCGATATAGCTGCCACCTTTGGCGGCATGGGCAGCCAGACTGCCTTTGGCCCGCGCGGCACGGCGACTGTTTTTTCCCGGTTGACTACCTGGTGCGCCATCATCTTCATGCTTACGTCAATGGCGCTGACTTATATCACGAGTTTGCGCGGTTCGTCCTCAGTAATGGATAGGGTCCCGACGCCGGTTGAGACGCCGAAGAAGTAGCCAACCGCAAAATTAACTTCTGTGGACATTGGGCCGCCGTGGCGGCCCGTTTTACGTAATGACTTTCCTGGGGGACTTTCCCGGCTATCCACCCACGCGAGGGATAGAAATAGAGTGTCGGAAAATCGATTACCGATCAGTGTCATCCATGTTCATCAGTGGTAGGCTTTTGTCATGATCCACAAAATATTCCCCGTCGGCCCGCTGCAGTGCAACTGCTCTGTGATTGGCGACGAGAAAACCCACGAAGCCATGGTGATCGATCCGGGCGACCAGATTGAAGAAATTCTGGAGATACTGCGCCAGGAAAAGCTCACGCTCAAGCAGATTGTGATTACCCATGCTCACATCGACCACGTAGGGGGCGCGATGAAGCTTAAAGCTGCCACAGGAGCGCCGATTCTGATGAATCAGAACGATTATGCCTTGTTGAAGATGCTCGACATGCAGGCCGTATGGATCGGAATGCGGCCTGCTGGCGACGTCAAGGTGGATGAAGCGATTGGCCAAGGGCGCGTGTTAAAGATTGGCGAGATATCTTCGAGCGTGATCCACACGCCGGGACACACAGAAGGAAGCATCTGCCTTTATTTTCCTGAAGAAAAAAAGCTGATCGCCGGCGATACGCTCTTTGCCGGCAGCATCGGGCGCACTGATCTTCCCGGTGGATCAATGGATAAAATCATGCGGTCCCTGCATACGCAGGTGCTGGCCCTGCCGGATGAAACAGAAGTTGTACCAGGACATGGGCCCGTAACAACCATCGGCGAAGAGCGCGAGACCAATCCATTTTTGCAGAAGTAAGATTTACTTCTGCAATGGCTTTGTCGTGAGATGGGTTGGATCGCCGACAACCGCTCCATCTTCTTCGCCAAAGGGCGTCACTTTACCTGAGGCCAAACAGCTCGATCCTAAACCGTCGTTGCTGCTGCGGATATTGTTGGTTGCGTCGGTGCAATAAGCTTTGGCTCCAGCCGCGGGAGAAACGGGCTCAGCGACCAGGCGAAAACTTCCGGATGGTTTGTCCTGACATCCGCTCAAACTGAACTTATAACCGTGGTAAGGTTCGCCGCTGAAGATGTGTGCATCCAGATTCAGGAGATTGGGTTTGGCGAGGTCAGCTAAATTACACGTAAATCCCGTTTCAGC
>JASLFF010000602.1 GCA_030150795.1 Terriglobales bacterium
ACCGGAAGAAACCGGAAGTTACCTATTGACCTAGCGTTTTAAGCCGGATATAACTCGCATCGACCTGAAGTTTTCCCCCCCGAGAAGACCAAGGATTTCTCCACAGGCCTCAACGAAGGCCATCAACTCACTGTGGAAAGGCTACACATTATGGCGGCAGATTCGCGTGAGGTAATGAACATCCGGCAGGCCTCGCAGTACCTGGGGGTCAGCCCGGACACGCTGTACAAATATGTGACCGAAGAAAAAATCCCTGCCTTTAAGCTCGGGAACCGCTGGAAGTTCAAGAAGACGATTCTGGACCAGTGGATGGAACAGAAGAGCACGATGAACATGAGCGGAGCCAAGAAGAAGCCGAAAGCGGCCAAGGCAGCAGTGCGGTAAGTCCGGGACACCGGGGAAGCGAACAGAAATCAGTAAACAAGGGTGGACGGCATGTTTGGAATAGGATCAGGAAAGTCGATTGTGGGACTGGACATCGGCTCCAGTTGCATCAAGGCGATCGAACTGAAGCGCTCCAAGGGCGAGATCGTGGTTTCGCACCTGGGCGTAGAGCCGCTGGCCAGCGACATTGTGGTGGACTCCATGATCGTCGACTCGGGCAGCGTATCCAGCGCGATCAGCAAAATCTTTGGCGAGCACGCAATCAAGACAAAATCGGTGGCGACTTCGGTCAGCGGACATTCGGTGATCGTGAAAAAGATCAGCGTGCAGCCCATGAGCGAAGGCGAGCTGGCGGAAAGCATCACCACGGAAGCCGCGCAGCATATTCCTTTCGATATTGCTGACGTGAACGTGGACTTTGACATCCTGAATCCTGACGATACCGGCCCGCAGATGGACGTGCTGCTGGTGGCGGTAAAGAAGGACAAGATCCTGAACTATACAAACGTGCTTTCGCTGGCTGGGAAATCGCCCGCGGTGGTGGATATTGATGCGTTTGCGCTGCAGAACTGCTACGAATACAACTATCAGCCGCATCATGATACGACGGTTGCCCTGCTGAATCTTGGCGCCAGCGTAATGAACATCAACATTGTGAAGGGCGCAACGCCGCTGTTTACACGCGACGTGAGCGTTGGCGGCAACCAGTACACAGACTCGCTCCAGAAAGAACTGGACTTGAGCTTTGATGACGCCGAGTCACTCAAGCTCGGCCGAAAAGTAGGAACGGTGAGCGAGGACGCCAAGCTGCCGATCCTGCAACAAGTCACCGAAATTATCGTGCTCGAAATCCAGAAGACGTTTGACTTCTTCCGGGCCACCGCGTCTGGCGAGCACATTGAGCGTATTTACCTGGCGGGCGGATCGTCACGCGTTCCCGGCCTGGTGGAAGCGTTGCGGCAGGAGTTTTCCTTGCCGGTGGAAGTGCTGAACCCGTTCCAACGCATTGTTCCGCCGGTTGATTCTCTGGAACACGACATATTGGAACAGAACCCGGGACAGCTCGCGGTTGCGGTGGGTTTGGCCCTGAGGAGCTTTGAAGACCTATGATTCGCATCAACCTGCTTGGAATTCCGAAGAAAACGACGCGTGGCGGTGGTCGGCGTGCCAGCACGGTGGCAGCCACCGGCGGGGGTGGTGAGGGATCCAGCACTCTCATCCTGGGCCTGATTTTTGCGGGCGCATTGGCAGTGCTGATCGGCCTGGCCCACGTGTGGGTGCAGCGCGAACACGATGTGCTGGAAAAGAACCTGCAAAAAGCCGTTCTGGAAAATCAGCGGCTGGCGGACGTGAAAGCGAAGTACGAGGCCAGCAAGAAAAAAGCCGACATGTATGAGCGCCGTGTGCGGGTGATCGACGAATTAAAGTCCGCGCAGTCAGGCCCCGTGGATCTGTTGAATCTGGTGGCCGATACCATCAACAGCACGGACGCGGTCTGGCTTGAAACCATGACCAATGACGGTAAGACGCTGAACTTTACGGGAATGGCATTGAGCCCAAATTCTGTAGCGGACCTGATGGCCAACCTGAGAAAGACCGGCGCGTTCAGGACAGTTGAAATCAAAGAGACCGCCCAGGACAACGCGGTGAAAGAAGTCCAGGCGTTCAAGTTTGAATTGATTTGTGAAATGAACTCTGGGTTCAAGGTGAATAAGTCCCAGAGGGCGTCGTAACAGCAGTTATCCACCGGGGACGGTTTGTATATGGCTAAATTCGGAGAAATGTCGTTAGGGGCGCGGGCAGGAATCCTGTTCCTTGCCGCGGCCATGGTGGGCGCAGCCTACTACTACATCTATTTCAATCCCATGTATCAGGCGAACCAGCAGCTTGACGCCAAGATTAAGGAAAAGAAGGCGGAGAACGAGACGCTGAAGATGTTCGAGCCCAAGCTGGCTGAGGTGAACCGCAACATGGCGATCCTGCAGCAGCAGTTGGAAATCCAGAAGCGGATCGTCCCGGAAGACAAGGACGCCGACCAGTTCATCAAGTTGCTGCATGACACGGCCGCGACATCGGGCATTGAAATCCGGCGGTACACGGCGATGCCGGTAAGCAACAAGGAGTTCTACAGCGAAGTGCCGTTTGCCATCGACATTGACGGGCCGTATTACTCCGTACTGAATTTCTTCCAGCGCGTAGCTGAGCTGGAAAGAATCGTCAACGTGGGCAATATGCAGATGGGAAATACCAAGAGCGGGGCCGCAGCCAAAGTGAAAGGGTCTTATACCTACGCTCCGGGTGAAACTGTGCTGGCCAGCTGTACGGCAACAACATTCTTTAGCCATGAACCTGACGAAGCAGCGGCCCAGGCGCCGCCCAAGCCGGGTCAACCAGCTCCGTCACCCACGGCAAAGCCGTAAAGAGTTTCAGAATGAAGAGTGCACAAAAGGGAATTGAGATGAAGCTGATACAAATTCTCGTGCTTGCAGCAGCCATGGCGACGGTGGCCACGGCGCAGAGTTCCGGCGCCAATGGCCAGGCCCAAGCTACGCCATCTCCGACTCCGGCACCCGCCAGCAAGACAGGCAGCACAACCAAGCCGGCAGCGAAGAAGACGGCCGCCAGCGATCATAAGTCTGACGCCAAGAAAGCGGCTGGAACGCCGGCCAAGGCGTCGAACAGCAGCGCTGCGGCACCCAAAGCTGATCCAGCGCCAAAGAGTGGAACCGCGTCCAGCGCATCCAGCAAGCCTGTGGTAAAGACCAGCACGGCTCCAGTGAAACCGCTCACGCCTGCCGGAACTCAGGCAAAAGGAACACCTACGCCTGTAGTGGCAGCGAAGGATAGCGCCAAGCCAACCACAAAGAAGACTGACGCCAAAAAGACTGACGCGAAGAAGCCCGCGCCGGCAAAGACACCGGCTGTAATTGCCGTTAAGCCTGCGCCGCCGGCCAAGAAGACCGGGACAACGCAAGCCAAGACTGCCGCAAAGCCGACGGTGACAGTTCCGCCCAAGGCACCGGCTACGGGAACCGTTCAGAAAGCACCTGTTGCGCAAGCTCCTGCGGCTCAGGCAGCCGAAAAACCGAAGCCATCAGTCAGGGCATTTGGAGCGCATGGCCGCAGAGATCCATTCGTGAGCCCTATCGTCTCCAAGGATGGGATCAGCCGGCCAGCGCCGAACTGCACCAGCGGAAAACGGTGTTTGGTAATTCCTGAACTGGTATTGCAAGGAACGGTGAAAGACACGTCGGGCAAGATGATGGCCGTAGTGGCCAACAGCATTAAGAAAACGTACTTCCTCAGGGAGAACGATCAAGTATTCCAGGGGAGCGTGGAAAAGATCACCAGCGATTCCATCATCTTTCGCGAGTATGTGAAAGACGCTCTGGGACGCGAGACAGCACGTGAAGTAGTGAAGAAACTTGTACCACCATCATAAGAAATATTAGAGGTCGAGTAGAAACAGAAGATCTGCAATCAAGAAATTGCAAAGCAGTACAGGGCCCAAAAAGTATCACCAGCTGTGATTGAGAGTTGGAGTTTCGAGCGGCTGGAAAAGTTTTGTCAAAAAAGACAGGCGTAAAAAACGCTGCTGCATTACCGGTGGTGAAGCGCCGCCGGGACGGGGAGACAAAGTGATGAGGCTTAAGCAACTGCTAGGAATCGTTCTGTTGGCCAGCGTAAGCGCTGTGGCCGCGGACACAGTTTCGCAACCGGGCGACGTTCAGGTGAATAACCAGAACAACGCTGCTGCACCACGAGCCGGAGCGACAACGCGTATCGGTAAGATCTCCGTCGCCCGCGGCGGCGATGGCTTAAACATCGAGATCAGCGGCAGCGCCCCGATGACGGCCAGGACCATGAAGCTGACGCACCCCGACCGCATCGTCGTGGATATCCCTAATTCAGTACTTCAGGGACGCGCGCGCGAAATTTCAGTCAACAGCGGCGACGTGAAATCGGTGCGTGTTGGACGCTACCAGGAAGGGACCACCCGCATTGTGGTGGACATGGCGCAGTTGCGCGATTTCCAGATTGCTCCGGAAGGAAACAAGCTGGTGGTGAGCATGCGCGACAGCTCGACTTCCAAGCCAACGCCTCTTCCCACGATGAAAGAAGCTGTAGTCACGGCTGCCGCTACGCCACAGACTGCCGCGCCTACACCGGCCCCGGCTGCAACATCGGCAAAAACCGAAGAGAAAGTAGTGGAAGCAACGCGCTCAAGGTCTGAGGTGGCTGCTTCGCACTTTGCCGGCCCAGCACCGGCGCTGCCCAGCATCAACCAGCCGCCATTCGCCACGCACGCCAGCCTGGCCGCTGAACCAGCGGCCATCAATGCTTCATTGCAACAGCAACAGTCGAGTCCGGCAGGCACAACGGTCGCAGTTTCCGGCCCCACCACTTCAAATTGCACCACGGGCCGCTATACCGGCGAGCCTTTTGGCATGAATTTCAAAGACCTTGACCTGAAGGACTTTTTCCGCCTGATCCACGA
>JASLFF010000608.1 GCA_030150795.1 Terriglobales bacterium
CTTTACCGGAGTGGGCAGGCGCCGGACAAGGGTTGGAACGGCAATGATCTGGTCGCCTCGGGCGAGCATGGGGCGCTCCAGCAGATCGACCACCTGGATCTTATAAGCGCCGTGCATATGTTCCTCGCACAGCCGCTTGAGGTTTTCAAAAGCGCGGATGGATGTCGGCGTCATGCCGGCGACGTAAAGCCGCAGCTCCCATACCGGCCGCTTGAACGGCGTAGCCTTGACGTTTTTCGCCGGGGCCGAACCATTGTTTTTCGCCTTGCTGGCTGTTTTTTTACTTATTGCCATGAATCTCAATTCCTTTGTCACTTAAAGTAAAACGATGCATGCGCGTGTCATGGGACATGCCACGGGATTTCAAAAGGTTCAGGGTGCGCATGCGCTCCGACTCGCCCTGATCCACGTCACCCAACACCACCCATGTGTCCATTAGGGATGAGATGCCGACCGCGGTTTCTTCCATGACACCTGAGCCAAACACCAGATTGGTGAACATCGCCGTAACGTGCTTGAGCTTGAGGAAATCAATCAACCGAGTGAGCATGGCTTTAACGGAATGCAGATCGCCAACGGCGACCAGGTTGGTAATGGGATCGATGATGACCGCGGTCGGCTTGAATTCCTGAATTTCGTTATAGACGGTGGCAAGATGGCTCTCCAATCCGGCAGCAGTGGGTCGCGTGGCATGAATACGCAAGAGGCCGCGATTGATCCACTTTTCCAGGTCCTGCCCAACGGAACTCATATTGCGAAGGATCTGGCTGGGAGATTCTTCATAGGCGAAATAGAGGGCCCGTTCTCCACGCGCGCAGGCTGCGCCCGCGAATGCGGCGGCGAAGCTGGACTTGCCCGTTCCCGCCGTACCGGTGATCAACACGCTGCTGCCGCGAAAGAAGCCTTTCTTCCCCAACATGGCATCAAGAGTCGGAACACCGGAGGATATGCGCTCGGTGGAAGCCGTGTGGGTCAGGCCCATTGAGGTGATAGGCACAACCGAAATACCCTCATCATCCAGCAGGAACGGATATTCGTTGGTGCCATGCGACGACCCGCGATACTTCACCACGCGCAGGCGACGAGTGGAAATCTGTTCATTGACGCGATGATCAAGAACAAGAACGCAGTCAGCCACATACTCTTCCAGGCCGTAGCGGGTGAGCGTGCGGTCTCCCATTTCAGCAGTCACCACGGCAGTAACGCCGGCATCTTTCAGCCAGTGGAAGAGGCGGCGCAGTTCGGCGCGCACAATGCCATCATTCTTTAAACCGAGGAAGAGCAGTTCGATGGTATCCAGGAGCACGCGCTTGGCTTTGACCTGCTCAATGGCGGCGCGCAGGCGAATGAACAGGCCTTCAAGATCGTATTCGCCGGTCTCTTCAATCTGCTTGCGCTCAATATGGACGTAGTCAATCGCCAATTTTTTTTGCCGAATCAATTGAGGCAGGTCATAGCCGAGAGAGGCCATATTGGTGACCAGCTCCTGGGCCGTCTCTTCCATGGCTACGCAGACGCCAGGCTCGTTATAAAGCAGTGCGCCGCGCACCAGAAATTCGAGTCCCAGCAGCGTCTTGCCGGTGCCAGGACCGCCGCAAACCAGCGCAGTCCGGCCTTTGGGAAAGCCGCCATGTGTTACCTGGTCAAGACCGCGGATGCCGGTTGGGACCTTTTCCAGCACCAGAGAAGACAGATCAGGGGAAGTGGATTTTTTCTTTTTCTGCACAGTACGTGCCGGCATATTTTTTTATTTTCTCTCAGATATCTAAAATTTTTACTCGTTGGAATCCGACATTTCAGTCGATGCCCGATCATCGTCCGGGGATGAAGCCGCCTTGGGGAATCCATCGTCATCCTGCTGCGTTCGATCATGATCGTGAACTGGCGCGGCCTGCGCCGAGCCAACACCATCTTGCGGAAGCACGCGCTTAAGCGCTTCCAGCAGCAGGTGCGGATCGCCCAGTGACTCCAATTGTTGATCGACAAGTCCTGTTGGCATCTGCGAGCCACTGGTATTACTAAGAGCGACAATCGGCACGGCGCGGTTCAACGTCTTGAATGTCCGGGCAAGTTGAAACCGCTGCTCGCCGTTGATGGAGTCGCCAAAAACAACAGCATCCATCACAGAGGTCTTGAAAATCCGCACAGCTTCATCAGGATCATCGATTGCAACAATCTGATAGCCGGCCCTTTCCAGAATCATGTTCCGGGTGATTTGAGCCGGTGAGATTTTACTTACACAAAGGACAGTCCATTCCATTGAATGTCAGGTCTTCCTTAAAATTTATTCTTTGCTCTCAGGGTCTCAGCGAATCGCTGTGAACCAAACCGCGCGGACTTGGACACTTGTTAAACGTGAATACAGAACGGCGTCAATCAACAGATGCGAAAGGGCCTCAACATCTGGGAACCGAGTAAAACCAGTTCGTTTAACGCTTCCTATGATGCTAGGGAAAGCAGGATTGGATGCTTTTTTACAATCATGGAATGTAGTGTGGCAATCAATTAAAAAGGATGACCCGATCACGGCCATCCTCTTAATATTTTGTAAGCTCCGCGGTGTTTAGTTTGTATCGTTGCCTCCCCAGGCGCGCACATAGACAAGCGTAAATTCTGAGCCACCGCTCCTGGGCTTGATGGCGACAACGCGCTGATTGTTTTCCGTCCCCACTTTTAGTTCTTCCTTGTAGCCATGGTCTGATCCGTTGTGATCGTCACAGGTGACTTCGGCGTCTTTATCACGGTGATGGAAATTCATGTTGAAGCCGCCGGTGCAGTCCACGACCTTGCCGTACTTGCCCATTTCCTTGCGATAGAAGGAGAGCACTTTGTCGGAGGGATCGTCACTTTCATATTTCAGCGCGACCACCTTCAGGCCGAACAGCGAGCTGGAAATATTCACGTTGGCGCTGTGGTGGCGATCATCGTCTTCATCTTTGGCCACGCGAGCGCCAGGGTAAGGCGAGAGGCCGGTATCCTTCACATCAGAAGCCCCTTCTTTCACGCTGAGAGAGCCAAACGGCGTCTTGATATCGACATCATCTTTTTTGCCATTGCCCTTATCGTGCGTGGTGACGGAGCAACCTGTGAGCACAAAAACACAGAGAATCGCCGGCAGCATGGCGCGAAGCAGAAACGTCTTCATTGGATCCTCCCGAAGCAAGCCAGAGTTATGCCCGCATGCTCTAGCCAGTAATACGCGCGTTGCCAAACAAAAGTTCCTGCAAAGTTGGGCCGAAAGTCAGACGATTGGTTCGTAATAACGCTCACCGGCGCAGGCGCGGCAGACGGTTTTGGCGCCGAGTTTGACCTCGCGGCGAAAATTGATTCCTTCACCGCACTGCGCACAGACGATCCGTTCACCTTTATAGCCGGGGAATTCTTCCGGCGGCAGTTCCACGTGAACAGGCAGCGCCTGAAAAAGCTGTTCGTCGGTCATTTCTCGATAGGCAAGCATCTGCTGCTGGTTTTTGTTTTCGATTTCCGGGTGCATGCTTTTGGCCAGTGCTTTGGAAGATTCGCGGGCGGCAACGCGCACAGCCTTGCCGGTTTCCACGTCAACAAAAGTCGCCGCCATCTTGCCCCAATCGCGAAACTTGAGCGCGCGCTTGCCCAGGCGGCAGCCGGTGACAACCATCACGGCGTCCGTGGCGCAACGGTCGATTTCAACGAACGTGACAATGCGCTTGCGGTCCTTGCCCTGGGGATCTTCCAAGCCAAGTTTCTTCAAGCCAAACATGGCCAAGCGAACACCAAGAACTTGTCCGGCGCAAAGATGGCCGTGCGCTACGGCGGCGTCATCGAGATATTCCTGGAGAGACTTCATTGTTGCGGACCCTCTTCTTCAGCCGTTTCAGGCTGGAGATCGGCGCTATGCGCATGCACCACAAAGCTGGTCTTCTCGCCGGCGGCGGTGAAAGTAACTCGACTCGGCGACCGTTCCCATCTGGGAGCAGCACAGGCAGGGCCGGAAAATTCTTTCCTGAGGATAGCCTTGCGCTTGCCCAGCTGCGAGACGACCATGTAGGCTTTCTCGCCGTCTTCAGAAGCGCCGCAATAAGCCGCATAGTCACGATACCAGCTTGCTTCTGAAGTATCGCCATCGAAAGCGGGCAGATTGAGTTGTGCCACATGTCCGGTCTGGCGGTCGACGCTGATCCATCCGTCCAGTCGCCATATCCACTGCTGTGGTTTTTTTTCTTCAGGAAGAGCGTCATTGATGCGGTAAGCGCGCCGAATGACAAAAAGCCGGTCAGTGACTTCGTGCATGGCTCCGGTTGTGTACTCGCGGGTTCGGCCATCGATGACCAGCTCGCGAACTTTGAGCGGTTGTTTCTCGCCGGCTTCGGTGCGGACTTCCACGGAGCGCCACTGACCCAGAATGACCGTATGGGCTTTGGGGACAGCAAAGCAGCTGCCACACAGCAGCAAAAAGCCGATGAATATGCATCGCAGGCGCACGGTTGTGGCCAATTATATGACCTGGAGCAAAAGAGTTGAAATTTGGTGAGCGGCGACAGGACTTCTACCCACAGAACCGAATGGGTGAAATTGGTCGGGGCGACAGGATTTGAACCTGTGACCGAGGGATCAGGTCAATGGCTGACGACGCACGCGCACCTTCCGCCCTGTAGCGACAACGAAGCATCCCACCCAAGTAGTTACATCCTCCGTGTCGAATAGTTGAAGAATTCTATTTGTTAAATTCATTCGGCTTGGAAAACTTAGCCGAACGAGCAGTATTCCATTATGCGTTCCCGGAATGAACCGGCGAACATCCGCGAAATCCAGATCTTGGGTGATTAAAAAGCGCCGTTCGTTTTGGGCTGCTGCCCAAATTTGTGAATCGTTTGAGCCTGTAAGTTCTTCTTCATGAGTGGTATGAACATCATGCCCGAATGCAGTTAATCCTGCTTTGACTTGCAGTGGGAGGTTTTCATCGAGCTTAATCTTCATCAGATCTGCGGAGTCGCAGGGACGGGCAAATCTTCTTCAGCAGATGCGGCGGCAAAAGAGATGGCAGCTTTGACGTCTTCTGCTTTAAGACTTGGAAAATCAACAAGAATGTCTTCTGGGGCATCACCGTCCGCAAGACTTGCCAATACCGTGCGGAGCGTTACTCGGGTTCCCTTAAAAACCGGCTCTCCACCGCAAATTGCAGGATCACGGAGAATTCGGTCCTCATATTTACCGGATTTGCTTGCTTTCTCCATAAGGGTTCTCCGAAAAAGACCTTTGGGCCGCAAAGAACTTCAGAAAAATTGGTCGGGGCGACAGGATTTGAACCTGTGACCCCCTGCGCCCAAGGCAGGTGCGCTACCAGGCTGCGCTACGCCCCGACAGGATGATGCAGGGAGATTTCCATTCTAACCGATTTTCCCCGAATCGGGATTTTGCACCCGAGTTGGCGTCGGCAGCTTCCTGTC
>JASLFF010000652.1 GCA_030150795.1 Terriglobales bacterium
CGTAACTTTGGCCATCAGGCGGCCCTGACGGCAGGACTTCAAATCGCCAAGGGTGATGCCATCATGCTCATGGATGGCGATTTCCAGGACCCGCCTGAAGTTTTGCCTCGCATGGTAAAGGCCTGGAAAGACGGCGCGAAAGTAGTCATTGCCGAGCGGTCCAGCCGCGCGGAAACCGGCCTTCGCGGCAAGCTTTTTCCCTTGTTCTATAAAGTCATGGGACTGATCTCGGATTTCCCCATTCCTCTGAACGCGGGGATTTTCGGCCTGTTGGATCGTCAGGCAGCCGATGCCATCAATAATCTTTCTGAAGGCAACCGCTATCTCCCCGGCCTGCGTGCATGGGTCGGCTTCCCGACGGCAATTGTGTATTATGAGCGGGCCGGACGGGCTGCGGGCGAAGCCAAACAAACGCTTCCCCGGCTCTTTAAATACGCTATGGACGCGATTTTCAGCTTCAGTTATAAGCCCTTGCGGCTGGGAATGGTCCTGGGCGGAATCGTGTTGGCGTTCACACTGTTTCTCTCGGTCGTGAATCTGGGCAACACCGTTTTCCATCTGAAATTTTTCGGTGTGATACCTGGAGCAGGACACATTGGGACTCTTCTCGCCATCCTCTTTCTGGGCAGCGTCCAGCTGATTTGCACGGGATTGCTGGGCGAGTACATTGGCAGGATTTACGACGAGGTCCGCCGTCGTCCGCTTTATCTGGTACACCAGCTTCACCGGTCAGAGGCGGAAGGCGTACTGGTTTATAAGACGGACAAAGTGCTCGCCGCCGTTCAGGATTCCGTCGCGTAATCCAGATCTCGATTTTCCGTCGTTTTGCACAAGTCGCCCTGCTCTTGGGGGCGGCTTTTTACAGGTAAGTTACCTAGTCCTTTGCGTCAATTTTCATTTCCAGCCGCAATTCCAGAGGCTTTCCTTTACTTCACAATCGTAGTACCAGACTAAGCGTCAAATCTTATCGAATTAAGGAGTCTCCCGATACATCCAGAGTAGATGCAACCGTAACCTCTGCTCCTCAAGCCAAGCACCCTAGACCTGAAGGAGTACGATAGTGAAAAACGCTATTCGGTTATTGATTGCGACCTTGACTCTGGCCACCGCATCCTTCGCGGGAGTCACGGTAAGTTCCCCCGCAACCGGATCCACCGCAGGATCCCCAGTCCACTTCGTCGCCTCTGCAACATCCGCTCATCCCATCACCGCCATGAGAATTTATGTGGACAACCTGAGCGTTTACCTGGTTTCTGCAAGCAGTCTCAACACGTCTGTGACAATGTCGGCCGGCACTCACAGCGTTGTTGTTCAAGCCTGGGACTCTACGGGAGCGGTCTTCAAGATGCCGCTGAGTCTCACGGTAAGCGGCAGCGCGCCTACCCCAACACCCACGCCCGCAGCCACTCCCACGCCTCTGCCTGCGCCTCCGGCAGGAGCCGTGGTCAAGAGCAACATTGACCAGATGCCAGGCTGGGCCAGTTGCACCGTTTGCGCCGGCGCCAATGCGAATGGTCCGGTGGCCACCTACTCCATGGTCGAAAACCAGGCCTCGCCCTCGCTCGACGGCGCTTCTGCCAAATTCAGCATCAGCGGAACCACTCCTTACTCCGACGCTCTCTGGTGGAAACAGCTTGGAGCGGCTGACACAGCCACACACCTCAAGTACGATGTGGCTTTCTACATCACCAATCCCGGCGTGTCGCAGGCGCTGGAGTTTGATAACAACCAGTCCAATGGCGTGCACAAGTTCATCTATGGCACCCAATGCAACATCAAGGGCGGCCACTGGGACGTGTGGGGCAACGCCGCAGGCAATTGGCTTTCGACCGGTATTGCCTGTTCCGCTCCGACGGCTTTTGTGTGGCACCATCTCACTTGGGAATTTCAGCGGACATCCACCAACGTGATCTTCGTCGGCTTCACTTATGACGGCGTCACTCACTATGTAAACCGCAGCTATCCAGCGCGGTCCTCGACTGTCCATGAAATGAATGTGGCCTTCCAGATGGATGGAGACTCCGCCATGCACGCCTACTCCACATGGCTGGACAGAGTCACTCTCACATATTGGTAGTGCTCCGGTAGTACTAAGGGTGCTCGATTCAGAGAGAACTTGCCTCAAAAACTGCTGAGAATGTGAAGAACGATTAACATATATGAACACGAAAAGGAGCGGATTTCAGTCCGCTCCTTTTTGCTTTTGGAACTAAGTTTCAGCCTTAATCACCTAGTAGTCCGCAATTTTTGGTTTCTCGCGCAGGCAACCGAAAAGGGTTGAAGCAGAGTAGATGCGTCGTTAATCTCAGCTTCGCCGTTGGAAATGGCGGCCAAAAAATCCCCTGGAGTAAAAGTAGTGACTGTAAATAAAACAACCAACATTATGTCCATTCTTGCAATTGCACTGTTCCTTTTGGCGGCGTCTTCGCTTCGTTCATCCGCCCAGACAGTCAAGAGCCAGATCCAGAGAATGAGTGGATGGGAAAATTGTGTGGCCTGTGCCGGCGCCAACGCCGCCGGTCCTGGAGCCAGCATTAGCACGGCAACTACATCATCGCCCTCCATGAGCGGTGTATCCAGAGTCTTCTCCATAGCCAGCAGCAACCCCTATGCCGACGCATTGTGGTGGAAGCAGCTTGGCGCAGCGAATGGCGCAACCAACCTCAAGTATGACGTTTCCTTCTACCTGACCGCGCCTCAGAACGCCCAGGCGCTCGAATTTGACAACAACCAGGCTAACGGAAGCCGCCGCTGGATCTTCGGCACGCAGTGCAACATCGCCGCCGGCCAATGGGACGTTTGGGGCAA
>JASLFF010000760.1 GCA_030150795.1 Terriglobales bacterium
CGCCTGACCGTAACTGCGGAGGTCAATGCGTTGAGTAAGGCTGCGGGAGTATTCAAGCTTTTCTCCGATGGTATTGGCGTGAGAGCCAGAGGTCGGAGGCGTGGTACTGGAATCGCCCTCAATGCCGCTATAAATATGGGAAACACTGAAACTGATCCTGTCGCGCCGGCTTTTCAGCCAGCCCAGGCCGATAGTGCTTTCAGTAAAGGCAACGTTCGCAGCTCGCTGCAATACCGCCGCGGAAGTGGTATCAGCAATGGGCGTGCTCTGAATTACCAGAAAACTTAACGGGCCCTGCAAACGAGCGGATTCCGATCCATAGCTGCCGCTGGTAGAGGCGGTCCAATACCAGCGTGGACTGAGAGCCCCCATCGCGCTCGCCGTAAGGGTGTGATAGGCCTGCGGGCCGCCGCTCTGAGTATCATTGGGGTTGACCACCGTGGAGTATTGCAGCAGGTAACGACCGGTCTTGGTCGGTACAAAAAGCGCTACATATGGATTGATCGACGTCGACACGAGGTCTGAGCCGGTCCCAACACCGCCAATGCTGTTGGTGTAAACGCTATAGGCAGAAATCCCGTAGAACATCTGATACTTGTAATCTTTGCTCTTCAATGCGACAGATTGCTGACCTTCAACGTATTCGCCGTTGGGAATCGTCTGATCGTTACGCACAGGCGGATACAAGCTGATCAACTGCCCCGTGCCAAGAGAGACGCTGTACGCGCCATCGGTATTGGCATACCAGGGCTGATCAGACACCGGATCAGAGGCAGGGACGTCTTTCTGGTCCGCTTTCTGATCTGCTGGTGCGTTCTGTGCAAATGCACTCGGCACAGCCAGCAACAGGGCCGCACAGAGAGCAAGCAAAATTAATTTTGAAATGTTTTGTGTTTTCATGGGACCACCACCGTATCTCCTGGATGAAGAGCAATGTTTTGCTCCGTCTTTTTTCCCTGGATAACTTCCTTGTACTTAAACTTGAGGCGTGACTGGCGGCCATCTTCAGTGCGCAAGACGACTATGCTGTCCGTTTTGGCAAACGGCGTAAAGCCGCCGGCCTGAGCAATCAGCTGCAGGACCGTCGTCTGTGCGTTGAGCGAATAGGTGCCAGGCCGCGATACTTCGCCGGTAATGAAGGCGCGCTTGCTGTGAATCTCAATCACCGTGACTGTGACTTGCGGATTGTTGAGAAAGCCTTTCAGCTTTTCGCCGACCAGGTCCTGAATCTGGAGCGGCGTCATGCCGCTCACTTTCACTTCGTTGATCAATGGCAGAGAAATATTTCCGTCAGTCCGGACAACAACGGTTTGCGAAACTTCCGGCTCTTTCCAGACATTCACGCGAATAACGTCGGAGTCGCCGACGATATACCCGGACGGAACCACTTCAGCGGGCTTGGGAATGTCGGCGGGCTTGGCAGCGTCCGAAGCCGTCGGCTCAGGAGACTTAAGATCAGCGGCTTGCGTCTGCGCCATCAGGCTGCTGACGCAGGCAATCCAGAAAATCACTACGGTAAGAACGATTTGTTTCTTAAACGAAAACATATTGTGCTCCGACTCTTCCGTCAAAGTCCGCTTTAGCAGCCGACGGGGGAAAATTGCAGCTCACTACTTGGCGCCTTTACCCAGAAAAATTACCTTGACCGTCTCAAAAACGATGACCATGTCCAGGGAGATGGAAAGGTGCTTGATATAAAAGAGGTCGAGTTCCAGCTTCCTCTTGGCGTCTTCCACGGTGGAACCGTACTGGTACTTGATCTGGGCCCAGCCGGTAAGTCCCGGGCGGACGGTATGCCGCTGGGAAAAGAAATCCAGGTTGCTCTCCAGCATCTCGCAGAAATACGGTTGCTCAGGACGCGGCCCCACAAGACTCATGTCGCCCTGCAGAATATTGAAGAATTGCGGCAGCTCATCGAGCCGATACTTGCGAATAAAAGCGCCGACCCGAGTGATGCGATTGTCGCCATCGGCAGCCCAACTTGGGCCGCCTTTTTCAGCGTCCTGCCGCATGGACCGAAATTTAAAGATTTCAAACTGCACGCCGTTCAGACCCACGCGTTTTTGCCGGAACAGCACCGGAGCGCCGCTTTCAATGAGAATTGCGAGGGCGACCAGCGCCATGATGGGCAGAGTAAGCGTGATGGCAAACAGCGCGGCGGCGATATCCATGCTGCGCTTGGCCGCCAGCAAAAACCTGCTCTTGCGAAAGCCGTCATTGAAGATGAGCCAACTGGGCGAAAGCTTTTCCAGAGCGATGCGGCCGCTGATGTTTTCAAAAACAGTGTGTGCGTCTTCAACAGTCACGCCGGCAAACTTGAGCCGCAGCAGTTCCCGATACGGCATGCGCCCACGCTGCTCCTTGAGGGAAAGCACTACGCGATCGATATTTTTCTCGCGCACCAAGGTTTCCAATTCGCTCAGGCCGCCAATGATCCCGGGATTCACCAGCGACATGCCGATGTTTTCTCCCTTTTCATCCAGAAAGCCCAGGACCTTGAGGTTGAGATCAGGACGCGAACATATTTCACGCGTGAGCGCAATGCCGGTGGAACCAGTGCCGACAATCAGCACCCGCTCAGGACTGCGGAGAAAGAAGAAGCCCTTGGAATCAAGCAGGACGCGCCATCCAAAAATCAACGTCATGATTGTGGGGATAGCGAATGCCGCGATGCCCCGGCCCAGGCTAACGCCGGGAGCAATGTAATAAACCATTGCCAGGCCGATGCACGCTACGCCAAGGGCCTGCAAAAGGCCGATCAACAAACGGGCGCGCGACTTCATGACTTCAACGTCATAAAGATCGTTGTAATAAAGGGCAAATTCGCACATCAGAACGACGATGAGGAAACGAACAACAGGATTGCCACCGGCGTATTCCCATCGAGACGAGGCAAAACGCATGGCTGTGGCGAGGGCAAGGCCTAACACGATCAGCAGGCTTTCGCTCGTCAGCAGCACCAGCGTCTTGGTGGGAACTCTTTGTCCGCCGATTTTAAGCATTGCTCACCTTGGCAATCGGCAATACGTTCTCCAGGGTCGGCGCGGCAGCTTCAGGCTCCAGGTCACTATGCGAGACGGGGGCGCTGCTTTCCGCGTGCATGCTCTTTACGTTGGCAGTGCGATTGGGCGAGAGGCCGGCATCGCGAATCTTGTAAAGCAATGCGCGATAACTGGTCTTGAGCGATTCAGCGGCGCGGCGGCGATTCCAGTGATGGGCCTGCAGGACCTTGAGAATGATTTCCTTTTCGAGGCGATGCACGGCCTGGCTAGTGATCTTTTTGAGAGGCACTGGGCCTTCCATGGGAATTTCAAAGTCGAAGTTGTTGGGTGCGGGCTCAGCCAGATCAGTACTGATACAGGCTTCAGTCCCCAGAATCACATAGCGCTTGATCAGGTTTCAAGCTGGCGGATGTTTCCCGGCCAGTGATACGCCTGCAATAGACGCATGAGCGAAGAGGAAAGGGGAAGCGCGCGGCGG
>JASLFF010000764.1 GCA_030150795.1 Terriglobales bacterium
GTGAGACACTGGAAAAAAATTGAACTGCTACTGCTGGTTGCACTGGCGACGGCTGAGCTTTTTGCCGCAGAAGGTGAACACGCAACGCTGATTCGCGAGGAATCTCTTTCGAGTTCAGCCGGCGCGAATGCGCAGAAGATAGTGCAGGTGGACCGCGGCTCCGCGATTACGATCCTGGAGCGCAGCCAGGCTGACGGTCAGCCGTGGGTAAAAATATCAATGGCAGCGGACCAGCAGGCGCAGGTAAGCCGGGAAGTAACTGGCTGGCTACCCGCCAAGTCGATCGTCACTGCTTCTACCGCGAACGGCGACGCAATCATTTTTGGCCAAGCGGTGGATTCAGAACAGCAGGCGGAAGAGCGAGGCGGACGCAAAGGCGCAGACCAAGACGCGTTGCGCTTATACTCGCGCGTGCCGGAACTATTTCCGGGCTCGCCGTTGGCGGCGGAAGCCATGTGGCGCTCAGCGGACATCCGATGGCAGTTGGCGAAGGCAGATTTGTTGCGTTCAGGCAAACCGCTGGAAGAAAAATATCTGAACGAGGTCATCGCGAAGTTTCCGCAGTCGAAACAGGCGGAGCTGGCTGCGTATGACTTGCTTGAGGGCCAGCTATGCGCTGAATGGCGCGGCTTGGCCGAGTGTCCCATAAAAGAGTCGGCGTTGTATGAGCAGTATGCGCATGAGCATCCGCAGTCACCCAAGGCGGCGGAAGCTTTATACAACGCGGCGTGGCGGCAGGCCGCGCTTACAGATATCTACCGTATTAATAATGATCGCAGCAAAAGTGACGCGGCACGCCAGAAGGGCATAGCGCTGGCGCAACAGATACAGAGCCAGCAACAAGACCAGGACTGGAAAATGCGGGCAACAGATTTAATCTACAAGCTGCAAAAGAAAATCCCGGTCTATGGCGCGGACGTGGTGGAAACGGGAGAAACGAAATGAAGCTGAGAACATGCGCGCTTCTGCTGGCTATTTCATTTTTCTCTTTGGTGATGCCGGCGCAGCAAAAGGAGCAAGGGACCATCATCAATGAAGTGCAGATGTATGTCTCACCGGACTTGAACTCGCAAAAGCTGGCGAAAGCGACGCGAGGAAGAGACGTTCCGCTGGTGATGGAGCGGACAAAGATCGGCGAACAAACCTGGGCGCATGTGCTGATTGTGGTGGACGTTAACCGTGACGCGGAAACTACGCGCCAGATCACAGGATGGGTGCCAAGCAATGTTGTGATCAGCACGGCTACGCCCAATGGCGACCAGATTATTTTTGGCGAAGCCGTGGATTCAGAAAACCAGGCAGAGCAGCGCGGCGGACGCAGACACGCGGCGGAAGATGCAATGCGGCTTTACTACCGGATCTACGATTACTGGCCCAATTCGCCGCTAGCGGGTGAAGGTTTGTGGCGCGCAGCCGACATCCGCTGGCAACTGGAAAAAGCCGACGTGCGCCTGCGGCCTTCGTCGCGTGAAATGAGTCCTGATCTGCGCACGCCTATCGACGATGAGAACATGAAGCTGGTGATGAAGAAGTTTCCTCACACCAAGTTTGCCGATCTGGCGGCGTACAACATGATCGACAACAAGCTCTGCGGATCATGGAAGGGCGAGACCAAGTGTCCGGAGAAAGAGTCGGAGCTGTATGAAAAATATGCGCGCGAGCATCCGCAGTCGCCCAAAGTAGCGGAAGCGCTCTTTAACGCCGCGTGGCGGCAGGCAGCGCTGGTGGAGATGTATGGCGCGCAGCATGATAAAGAACGCGACAAGGCGCGCAAGAAAGCCATGGATCTGGCGCAGGAAGTTGCGGCCAAAGCGCCGGCTGGCGATCCCAAGCTGATTGACTGGAAGCCGCGCGCCACGGAATTGATGTATGCTCTGCAACAAGGCATTCCCACCTACACCCCTGAACCTGATCGCAAATAACCCGGAGGAGTTTTGCACGACTATCTGCTCTCTTTATTTTTAGGCATTGTTGAAGGTCTTACAGAGTTTTTGCCGGTCAGCTCCACGGCGCACCTGCGCATCACAGAAGCGTTGCTGCACATCCATCTCGACGATCCGTTCTGGAAGATGTATTCCATCGTGATCCAACTGGGCGCAATCCTCTGCCTGCCGATATATTTTCGCGCGCGGATTGCGCGGTTTCTGGAGTCGGTTCAATCGGCTTCGGTCACGTTGGGCCTTGTCTTGTTATTGTGGCTTCCGTACTGCCTGTTTTGTCTGCCGGAATGGCTTGCCGCTTTGAAACGCTCCGTCACAGGCCCTCGGTCGAACGATGACAAATCGTCCACGCTCACGCATCCGCTTTCACTGGTGATGATCGCGTTTGTCTGTACCGCCGTGCCGTCATTGCTGCTGACCAAGCTGATTGGCAAGCACCTTGAAAGCCTTACCGTAATGGGCGTCTCGCTGCTCGTGGGCGGCGTGGTCATGTGGATCGTCGACGCTTATTTCGGCTCGCCGCGCACCGTGGGCCGCCACATGACGGAACGCATGGAAGACGTTTCGCTCGTCCAGGCCATCTGGATCGGCATCTGCCAGGTTGCGTCGGCGGTTTTTCCGGGCACCTCGCGCTCCATGTCCACCATCGCTGCCGGACAAGTTGCTGGCATGTCTCGCACCTCCGCACTGGAATTTTCTTTCTTTCTCTCGATGCCAACCATGATCGCCGCCACCAGCTATGACCTGCTCAAAACCTTCCATCCCAAGCACGGCGCTGAAGCCCTGGGCCGCATGCCCGCCGACGGCCATGAGTGGACCGTGCTCCTCATCGGCTTCGTGGTGTCATTCATCGTGGCCTTGGCCGTGGTGGCGTGGTTCATGAACTGGGTGAGACAAAGAGGGTTTACGCCATTCGCCATTTACCGGATCATCGTCGGCATCGCGGTGCTGTGGTTGATGCGCGGATAGCAGCGCCCCAACATCAATCAGCCCCCAGCTGATGGCCAACCAATATCGGCAAAAGATCGGCGCGCCGAAATTTCTTAAGCAACAAAGCGGACGACCACGCGCTTTCCGCAACCTATCTGCGAGTGAACCAGCGCAGTTGATACGTCACTCCAACGGACGTAAAGTTGCCGCCGACGCGCGTCACGGCCCCTTTGGAGTAACTCAGCTTCAGCGACTGCCCGTGCGTCAGCGGCAAAGCCAGCGTCGTACCCAGACGCGAATTCTGCTGCAGGTCATTCCCGCGGACTCCATTCACATGCGTCCGTCCGCCGGTGTAGTAAGTTCCATCCAGGGCCAGCCAAAGTCCGGGACGAAACGTGTAACTGATGTGCGCCTGCACAGAGCCAATCGGCGCCTGCTCGCGCACCTGTCCGTGAAAGAAATTGGAGTTCTGCAGAAAGAACCAGCTGCCCGCGTCCAACTCCAGTAACCAGGAACGCATGCTGCGTGAAATGCCAATCTCCGGTCTGAATGCCCAGCGGTTGGCGCCAATATTCACCAGCAGGTCAGGATCGTATTGGCCCAGCGGCACAGCAATGGTCACGTCCACGCCCACCACGGTCCTGGCTGCGTGCTGCTTGAACTCCTGCCGGGTCACCGCCGGCGAGCCCACAAGAAAATAGGACCACCGCACCCGGAGATCGCCCAGGCCTGAGCGATAGAGATGCGCTGGAACTCCATTCAGCAGGGCTTGCCCAGATCCCCAAACGTAGGGCATGCCGGCCGCGATGGAAGTCTGCCGCCCCAGCAGGCCAAACGAGTGGTAATAGCCAAGCGTGGCCGTGTTAAAGCTGGCTGAAGCATCGGTAACCGGCAGCGTCGGATCCAATATCACGTCTCCGCTGGTGCGCCCGTAAGAAACCACGGCAAAATTGGTGCCCACCGGCGCGGGAGAGAAGGACCGGGGTTCCAGGTCCTGTGCGCGGGCAACCACGCACAACAGCAACAGCCCTGCCGGGACGAGCTTTTTCGCCGCTTTCAAAAACTTTTGATCGCCGGCCCCTTCCGGCAAAGCCTCCGCTTGTAAGACGCAGAAATCCGAACTGGAGTCGCTTGCTGCTGATCCGGGTTAGCCAGTTTTGCATCGCCTTAACTCTCGACCTCTGGCTATTTTTCGGGTTGACGCTTTTAGTTTTTCTGGATCACCCGATTTCCCGACCATCGGATCATCCGATCCTGGTCGCCACATCGGTCATAGTGAAGCATAGAAAGACCGGCAGAAAAATTGGGCCACCCGCAAGCAGAGTTCCCGCATCACAAATCCAAGTTCCCCAAGAACGAGGGCCCAATGCGCGCCAGCAAGATCCGCACGTCTCTTACCACTGTTCTGTTTTTCCTTGTCATCACCAGCTTCGCCGCCACAGGGCAGGCGCAAACCATCTCTCCACCACCCACGGACGCCGGATATCCGTTCTGGAAGCCGCCGTTTGATCCGGCAAAGATCACCCGCGGCAATGACGGCGCGGTCTGGTTCGCCGGACACAACGGCATCATTGGACGGCTCTCACTCACAGGAGCGCTCAAAACTTTTACCGTTGGACCACCAAACGATCCCAATGCGGCAGGCTCGCTCTGGTCAATTTACTGGGGAACGGACAACGACGTCTGGTTCGGAACGTTTTCCGGAATTGTGGGCAGGCTCAATCCCAGCACCGGCGTGGTTACCAACTTCCAACTGCCGGAGCATCCCGTGTTCGATATCACGCGCGGACCGGACGGCAATATGTGGGCGGTGGCGGGCACGTCGGTGTACCGCATCTCCACAGCCGGAGCTTTCACGACGTTCTCGCTCGGAGGGCGGGACACCGGCTCGATGCTGCGTCCGGGCCCTGACGGCAACATGTGGATCATGGAGACGTTTGGCCGCCGCATCTTTCATATGAATACTGCGGGACGGATTCTGAACATCTTCACCCTCACTGAGCCGCACCAGCCCAGTTGCGGCTTGACCTGCGCCGGCATCACCGCCGGGCCTGACGGCAACATGTGGTTCACCCAAAACGAGCAGTTTCCCCAGATTGGCCGCATCACCATGGCGGGCCAGATCACGTATTTTCCCATTCAAGGCACAGGCGCGGGAGATATCGCCTGGGTCCACGATGGCGGCATCTGGTTTGCTGATCCGCAGGGTCGCCACCTTGATCGCATCAGCCCGACGACGGGCGTGATCACCTATTTCGAACCGGTGGGCCAGGACCAGTTTGCCGCGCTATTCGCCATCTCCTCCGCTTCCGACGGCGATCTGTTTTTTACGGCCCGAAAGTCTGACGCAACCGGCCTTGGCCCCGTTGTGGGAAAGGTCCCGCTCTGGCTGCCGGAACACGCTGTGGGAACCAATATTTATCCCACGCACAGCAGATTGTTTTCCGGGTCGGTGGGCAGCTTTGCCGATTTTGAGACCATTAACGGCGGCTTCTTCAACGCCACCATTCACTGGGGCGATGGCGCGTCGTCAAAAGGCACGGTGACCCGCGTGTTTTCGGGCAGCCCAAATGAGTTTAAGGTCAGCGGCAGCCATACTTACGCGAAGAAGGGGAAGTTCACCGTAACCATCAACGTCAGCGAACCCGGCGATCAATACAGTTTTAAAATGCAGGCGGTCGCAAGCGTCCAATAGAGCGAGAGCAATGCTGCAAAAAAAAGCCCGCCTGTTTTCCGGCGGGCTTATGTTAACTATGGAGTAAACTATCTACTGTACTGCGTTTCCATCGGCATCTATCTTATGGATCTCGCCCAGGTTCAG
>JASLFF010000770.1 GCA_030150795.1 Terriglobales bacterium
GGGGGCAATTGACTTCTATACCCAATGGAAAGCGTGCTACATCGATTTCTCTGATCGGCTGCAACGGGCACAGATTGATACTGGGGAATAAAGGGGCCGGGTTCGATTCAGCCCGTACACTCACGCATCGATCTCCATCAATGGCACTAATGGTTCACACTGCCCGTCGAATACCTCGGGTTCTTTTATTGCGCCCGGCAGGCGCTCTCTTCGCACGCATTCTCGGCGGCAGGGGGGACTGGATCAACACGTTCGCGGGAATTCCCAGTTCTCTGTGCAGCTTACGGATCATGTTCAGCGAAAGCGGCCGAGCCCCTCTCATTACTTCATAGACCCGAGTTCGCTGGCCAATGACTCCGATTAAGGACCGATAGTCCTTGCCTTGCTGCTCCAGTCGAAACTTAATGGCGTCAATAGGAGACGGCAAATCGATCGGATAATGTTCCCGCTCGTATGCCTCAACCAAGGAGACAAGGACATCGAGTTCATCGCCTTCTGGAGTCGCGGAAGCCGAGCCCCACAGCGCTTCTACTCGATGGAGCGCCTCGTCATAATCTGCTTCACTTCTGATCGGCTTTATGCGCATATTGCACCGTCCTAACATCAATCCGGTCGTATTCTTTGTGCGTTCCCAGCCACTTGATGAAAACAATCTTTCTCTGATAATCAATGGCAGTTACAAGTCGATAGTCATTCCCTTTAATGTTGAAGACAACGCGGTCTTTGCCGACGATGCTTGCATTGCTATAGCTCCTCTTGACCTCGGCCGGCGACTCCCAATTTGCTGCTTGCGCTTCGTGAAGCCACGCATCCAGCGCTGTTTTTACAGCCTTGTAATCTTTGCTGGCGCGCAAAGATTCGGAAAAATCATTCAAAGTTCGGCGCGCAATCACTCTCACGGCCCACTATCGTATACCAATAATAATACTCTGTACCCAAATTGGGCACAAGTAAATTATGAGGGAGAATCGATGGATTAATCGCGGTTAAATCGAAAGTTCTAAATCGTGTGCTTGAGCCACTTTCTCGTGTCGAGGGAGTGTCGAGGCGCCTACTCCGTACCGTGATGGCATCCAGCTTATAATGACTTGCAGGACTCCCGCGGATGCTTTTCAATTGGCGCGTGAGCTGTACCCGTGTCCGAACAGAAGCCGGATAAGAACAACCGTTCTCTCCCCTTAACGCAGCGGCGCGCCCTGCTGATTCCGCTGGCGCTGGGCATTGTTCTGCTTTTCGGCGTTGTCTTTTCACAGCAGGCGTTCAACCTGAAGCAATTACGGCCAGATTCCGCCGGACAGACCCTTGGACTGGTGGCGCTGTCAGCCCTGGTTTTTCTGCTGCTGGTGGTGCTCACCTTCGTCCTGCTGCGCAATTTGCTCAAGCTTTATGCCGAGCGGCGGCTGGGCGTGCTCGGCTCGCGTTTCCGCACGCGCATGATGGTTGGCGCGTTGGTGCTTTCGTTCGCCCCTGCGATTGTGATGTTTATGTTTTCTTATGGGCTGATGAACCGTTCGATCGACAAATGGTTTTCCAGTCCGGTAAACGCATTGCACCAGGGATCAGGGCGCGTGGCCGCTCTGCTTACAGCGTCACAGGGAGAGAGCGCCCGCCACACTGCCATGGACATAGCGGAGTCCCCGGAAATTCAACATGCTTTTGAAATCGCCAATTACAGCGGCGTATTGCATGAATTCCGCCGCCATCAGAACACGCTGCAAAACGGATTCGCCGTAGCGATTCGCGATGATGCCCCGGTAGCCAGTTGGAACCTGCCGCGTCCGTGGCCAGCGCTTCGTCAATCGCTTCCCGACTTGAAGAAGCTGCAGCAGTCTCCGGAGAAATGGGAATTTCAGAATGGCGAATACCTTGTAGCCATGGCGCCAGCAGGAAAGTCCGGGGCGATCCTGATCGGGCTGCCGCTGCCAAAGGATTTTTCTCCCACGCTGGAACAGATGAACCAGGACCAGCACGACTATGAAACCCTGGGGCACGAAGCAAAACGCATTCGCGGCCTGTACATGCTGCTTTTGACGATGCTGACAGTGCTGGTCCTCTTTGTGGCGACATGGTCTTCACTCTTTGTGGCCAAACTGGTTACGCGTCCTGTGGAAGCGCTGGCTCTGGCCACGCGCGAGATATCGCTGGGACATTTAGGACATCGCGTTGAAGTTTCCGCCGCGGACGAACTGGGCGAACTGGTTTCTTCATTCAATGCTATGGCTGGGGAACTGGAGTCCAGCCGCACCAAGATTGACGAGTCTGCACGGGCATTGACCCAGTCAAACACTGAGTTGGAGCAGCGCCGCCGGCACATCGAAACGATTCTGGAAAGCATTCCTACTGGCGTGCTATCGCTGGACCCCGAACGGCGGGTCACGCACAGTAACGTGGCATTTGGGCGGATGTTCTGGCCCAACGGAGGCGCGCCCGTGATTGGATCAACGCTGCGCGAGGTCTTTAACGATGAAACCGCTTCCGATCTGGAGCATCTGCTGCGCCGCGCTGATCGCATGTCTGTAACCGCCGCGCAATTTGAAATTCCTCTCGACAAAGACAAGCTCAATGTAAGCGTTACGGTTTCATCCGTGCAGCACGGCAAGCAGCGGCTGGGATACGTGATCGTCTTTGAGGACTATAGCGAACTGCTGAAGGCGCAGCGCGAAGCCGCGTGGCGTGAAGTGGCGCGGCGCGTAGCGCATGAAATCAAGAACCCGCTTACGCCGATTGCGCTTTCCGCCGAGCGCATTCGCAGGCATCTGGAGCGCGGGCTGGTCCCTGACCAGGCGTCATTGAAAGTGATTCATGACTGCGCGGAAACGATTACCGAAGCGGTGCAGACCGTCCGTTCGCTGGTGGATGAGTTCTCTTCGCTGGCGCGTTTCCCAGCGGCCCAGCCGAGGCCGGCAGACATCAATGAGATTGTGGAAGGCACGCTGGCCATGTTCAACGGCAGGCTGGACGGAATCCGCGTGGAAAAGCAACTGGACTCGAACCTGCCCCTGGCCATGGCCGATCCTGAAGCGATCAAGCGCGCGCTGGCCAACCTGATCGACAACGCCGCTGAAGCCATGCATGATTCCCGTGTGCGCGAAATCCATATCACAACTTCATTGCTGGATGGGCGTGACGGCTTGGAGATCATGATCGCCGATACCGGCCACGGCATCAATCGTGAGGTAAAAGAAAAATTGTTCCTGCCATATTTTTCCACCAAAAAGCGCGGCACCGGATTGGGACTGGCGATCGTGCGGCGCATCATTGACGATCATCACGGCACCATCCGCGTGGAAGAAAACAAGCCGGCGGGCGCAAAGTTCCTGGTAGAGCTGCCGCTGGCGAGTGAGCTGGGGGCATCGGAGTCTCAGAGTGCATAGCGTACTGGTGGTCGACGACGAGCGCGATATCCGCGAGTCACTGCGCGGCGTCCTGGAAGATGAAGGCTACAAGGTGCTGCTGGCCGAGAGCGGCGAGGCGTGCCTGGAGCAATTGAAGAAGCGTTCTTGCGAGGTTGTGCTGCTGGATATATGGCTGCCGGGCATCGATGGTTTGGAGACGCTGGAAAAAATCAGACAGATGGAAGATCCGCCGGAGGTGGTCATCATCTCCGGCCACGGGACGATTGAGACTGCGGTCCGCGCTACCAAGCTCGGCGCATTTGACTTTCTGGAAAAGCCACTTTCGCTGGATAAGACACTCATCGTACTGAAAAATGCTTTGGAAGCGCACCGGCTGCGACTGGAGAATGCCGAGTTCAAAAAGCAGTTTCAGGCCAAGAGCGTGATCGTGGGTGAGAGTATCCCGATGAAGGCGCTACGGCATGAGATTGCGGTGATGGCTCCGACGAACGGGCGCGTGCTGATTTATGGCGAGTCTGGGACAGGCAAAGAGC
>JASLFF010000070.1 GCA_030150795.1 Terriglobales bacterium
ATGATAGTCAGCTGGAAGGTTGACCACCTTTACTCCGGGAAGCAAACGCAGGCGGCTCTCCGGGGAAAGCAGGTCGTCACTGTCCTGGAACCCCTGGTCATCGGATACCTGCTCTTGACCGCGGACGCTATCGCCTGCCAGCAAGGCCGCTTCGTAATCGGCCAGCGCAGTGATGGCAAGAGGAGCTTGGCTGGCGAGAATATATTGCAGCCGGACAAAGCGAATAAAGTCCGCTGGAAAAGCGCTTTGCGCGTAGTAGATGGTCCGGTCGCCGTTGGAGAAATGCATTCCGTTATCTGTCCGCCATTCCTGCCATTGCAGGAACACGTCCACCACATTGCCGCTGTCCTGATGGAGTCCCAACAGAAGCTTGCGAAACGCCCGCATGCCGCTCAGGAGAAAGTCGCGCAACTCCTTCAGAAATTCGCGGTCAAGGTGAGGCAGCGGAGCAGAGTAAAAGCTGGAGAAAATTTCCGGATGGGCGGCAATCATCGCGTGATCCTCTGGCGCTTGCCGCCATCCGCGATACGACATATCGGCGGCATCGTCATTGAGCACCAGCGCGTCCTTATGCTGCGTCGTGATTGGCGTACCCGCCAGCGGCGCCAGTATGCTGAGCTGCGGATCCGCGTGGTCATAGCGCAGAGAATCCACAAAGAATGCCGCGGTATCGCGCAGATCATTCATGGTTTCATCGGGAAAGCCGGCCATCAATGAGACGGCTGTGTTGATCTTGAACTTGTCGCAGGAACGGACACGCTCCGCTGAATCGTTCAGTTCAAGGCCCTTGTCGATGACCTTCTGCATCCGGCGTGAGCCGGTCTCAATACCGAAGAAGATGCCGCGGCAACCGGCTTTCGACATGAGCGCGATCAGCTCTTCGTCAACGCAGTCTGTACGCGCGCTGCAGCCCCAGATGAATGTGTCTTCCGGGTTCTTGCGCTTGTTCTCCAGCAGGGCCTCACAAAATGCCACCACGCGTTTGCGGTCCACGGTGAACATGTCATGCACCAGCTCAAAAGAGTTGATGCCGTAGGTCTGCTGGACGCGGCGCATGTCGGCTAGCATTTGCGCGGGACTCTTCAGCCGGAAATTGCGGCGGAAAAAATCGTTAGTGGAACAGAACGTGCAAGAGAAAGGACAGCCGCGGCCCAGTTCCAGTGGAAAGTGGCGGCAGAAACGCACGTCGGGAAAGAGATGAAAAGCGGGGAATGGCAGAGCGTCCAGGTCCGCGACCAGGGGCGCAGCCGGATTGCGCACGATATCTTTATTTAGCCGAAACGTGATGCCGGGGATTGTTGCCAGAGCGCCGCCATCGGCGAGCGCGTCGACAAGGGCGGGGAGTGTCTGCTCGGCTTCGCCGCGGACGACCAAATCAATAAAGGGATAGGCGCGCATGGTTGCGACATCAACGACCGATGCCTGCGGGCCGCCCAGCACGACCGCGGCCTTGGGATGCGCTCGCTTGACTTCGGCGGCGATGCGAAGCGTGACGGGGTAACTGCTGCAAACCGTGCTGAAGCCGAAAAAGTCGAAGTCGCGGCCGGCGAAGTAGTCCCCGGCAAAGCTGCAAAAATCGGCTTCAGGGTGGCTTAGATTTGAGGGTTGCAGCCAGTTGTAGTAAATGCGATTCAGGTCCACGACTTCCGGCTGCAGGCCTTTGGCTTCCAGCACGGCGGCAAGGCTCAAAATGCCGACAGGCGCAAGCTCGCCCATGATGCGGGCCGCTTCCATTTCACCCACAGCACGACCATCGAACTGGTTGGCTGTGGGCGCACTGATGAGACAAATTTTCATGGTTGGCAATTTGGACTTGCGCATGAACGATAGTGGGTCAATTCCTGATCAAAACTGACCCACTCTTCAAGTATTGAGCGTCTTGACACACCACAAGCTGGCCGAGCGCAGCTCCTGTTGAGGCGCGATCAATCACCGGGCGGTGGTTGGTCGACAGGTACGTCACATCCCATGTTGGTGACCAACGTATTCTCAAATGCCTGCCTGAGCTCTACAACCTGAGCCTGGGTCAACCCCAGTTCAGGAACCGTGCGTGCTGCTTCCTGCAGCTGATTGGCCATGTGTCTTGCGAGAACTCTGGCCCATTCTCTTTCGGAAATGACAGCGTTTTGGGGCATCGCCGCAACGCCACCGAGGATTGACGCTCCTCCTACTGCAAGCGCGCCACGCATCACAGCTCGACGATCAAGACCTTTCGGTTCATCTTTGGGTTCTGACATTTACGTGTCTCCTGAGCAGAATATTTTGGCCCACGGAACCTGATCCTCAACTTGCCGGCTGTTAAGCCGGAATGAGGTGCTAACTTTCATGGTTATAACTGGTTGGACTGCGGCTGAATGATGTTGATTCACCACAGGCCAGCTATTTCCGGCCTTCGATGCACAGCCACCAATCAGGGGGTAGTGACTTCGCAGCCCATGTTGGTGATCAACGTATTCTCAAACGCCCTCTGTAGCACAGCAATCTGGTCGGCGTTCAATTGGATGTCACCAACCTGGCTTACAGCCTGCGGTAGTTGGTTGGCTACAAATCTTGCCAGGGCCCTGGCCCACTCTTGCTCTACGGTGATGACAGCTTGAGGCATGTTCGTTCCTCCAGTTCATCAAAAGTCTGAAAACACAGGACGGGAGTATATACCCGATCCGGATACGGCCTTCAAGAATTTAGCGTGAATATTGCTGATTTTCTGGTCTTTGGTCGCGAGTCTGGGCCGCCGATGGGATGAGTGGACTCAACCCGGGAGCGTCATCTTTTCCGCCATTTCCAGCATTTTAGTCACGCTGTTCCAGTTGCGGCCGGTGCCGGACGTGCCAAGCGCGCGCTCAATGGCAGGCCACGGAAACTTAGACCGACCTTGGCCATTGGGGAAATAGATATAGGCTTCACGGCCAATAAGATGCAGCTCTTCCGGACCTATCTTGATGGCCAGCGCTTTTTCCCGGGCTTGCTTGCCGGGATCGTCTGCAAGAAAGTTCACAATCAGCTTGCCGGGTTCGATGCCGCTGCGTTTGGCG